>CAZAPC010000005.1:0-26680 GCA_964486875.1 uncultured Planctomycetales bacterium | reverse complement strand
CCACTAATACATCGATATCAAAGGAAAAATCCTTTATTTTCTTATAAGCAGCGATATTTAAAGAACCATCCTTTGTCCCAGGCAGAGGAAAAGTCATTACTTCCCTGGGCTTAATCTTTATTATTGCGTTATTAATACTTTCAGGTATCCCTAAGGTAACTAACCCTGCGCCGCTGCGTATCGCAGCCCAAGAACAAAGACTTGCCGCTCCGGCATAACGGGCTGAACCCGCAAGAATAAATATGCGCCCGAAATCACCCTTATTACTATCAAGGCGCCTTCGTAACAATCGCGTTGGCAACCGCATAATTCTTTACATGGGATATAGAAACAACTACGCTTGTCCCTTTTCCTTTGGAATTAAGAATTCTACAGGAAGGCTTGCCTTCTTTATCATTCAATATCTGCACATCCTTCCAGCTTAGATTAGCATCCCCCAAAGCCTTAAACACAGCCTCCTTAGCAGCAAACCTGCCTGCCAAATGTTGAAAAATACTTACCCGTGTCTTTGCGTTATGCAGCTCTTCATCGGTAAATACCCTGTTTAAAAAAGCATCCCCCCATTTCTCAACTGCCTTCTTAAGCCTGCTCACCTCTGTTATATCAACCCCTGTCCCTAAAACCATTGTCAGCTGACCAGCTCTTTCATTTCTTTTACCGCTCTGCCTAAACCTACAAATACCGCCCTAGCAATAATGGAGTGTCCGATATTTAATTCTTCTATTTCGGTAATTCCAGTTACCCCTAATACATTATTGTAGTCCAGCCCGTGTCCGGCAAAGACATGTAAACCAAGGGATTTTGCAAATTCAGCCGCTATTCTCAATTCCTTCAAATGCCTTTCCGCACCCTTCTTATCTTTTGCATTTGCATACCGCCCGGTATGCAGCTCAACCATCCTTACTCCTATGCCCCTAGCAGCTTTTATCTGGCTACGGTCAGGATCAATAAAAATACTTACATCTATGCCTTCGCCTTCAAGATTAATTACAGCACTCTTAACCCTCCTGAAGTTTTTTATTACATCCAGCCCGCCCTCAGTAGTTAATTCCTTCCTTTTCTCAGGAACCAGGGTAGCCTGGTCAGGCTTAACCTTACATGCTATTCCCACTATCTCTTTTGAAATAGACATCTCCAGGTTTAACCGCAAACGGACAACCTCTTTTAAAACAGATAAATCATTATCATTGATATGCCTGCGGTCTTCGCGCAAATGAACTACAAGGCTATCCGCTCCGCTTTTTTCTACAAGCAAGGCGGCAAGCGACGGCTCTGGCTCCAAAACTCCCCTAGCCTCCCTTAATGTAGCTATATGGTCTATATTAACGCCTAAGCGCATTTTCTACCTTGCCAGCATTTCATAATTGATATACAGCCATGAAATTATAGCCAGAACCAACGATATGACCTTAAGCCATGGATGGTATAAAAATAAATGCTTGAACCTGCGTATAATAGTTACTCTATCCTTAACCATTTTTTTCCTTAAGCCTGAAAAACTCCTTTGCTTTTAAAAAAAGGCTCTCCTGACTTAAATCTTTGTACAATTTACCTGCATAAACCAGGGAAATGTCACGCCTCTCTTCGGAAACAACAATGATTAAAGCATCAGCCTCTTCGCTTAAACCTAAAGCTGCCCTATGCCTCGTGCCGAATATGCGGCTTAGGTCCTGAACTTGCACTAACGGGAAAAAACAACCCGCGCTTAAAATCCTCCCGTTCTGAATAATGATACCTCCGTCATGTAAAGGGTTATTAGGCGTAAACACTGCCTGAATAAGTTCTGAAGAAACCCTGGAATCAACCATTACCCCGCTCTCTGCAAACGCATTAAGGGGATCGCTTTTCTCTATAGCAATCAACGCCCCGATTTTATCGCGTGCCAAGGCATCAGCTGCCCTGCTTATCTCTTTCAACATATAATCAAGTTCTTCCTCCCGTAACTCTGCCGTAAAAATATGCCTCTGCCCTAATCGCGCAAGCCCGCTTCTAATCTCAGGGTGAAATATAATCAAAACCGCTATAACTGATGTCGCAAAGAAATTTTTAAAAAGCCAGTCTAGTCTCGTAAGGCCGAACCTCTGGAATATAAAGAAGGCTACCAAAATAATCGCTATCCCCCGCACAACCTGTATGGCGCGGGTACCCTCAAAGAAAAGCATTATCTGATAAATTACAAACCAGAGTATTGCTATTTCAAGCAGGGTCTTCCAATGGATTAATGCGATAGATATGCTCATGTTAGAATATTATCCGTTACCGTCAAAGCCTCTTTTACCTCCCTAACGTCATGCACCCTAAAGATAGCCGCTCCGCTTAGCCTCGCGGCAACGCATGAGGCAACAGTACCGAATATCCTGTTTTCCGGGCCAGTACGTAATATATGGCCGATAAAAGATTTACGCGATGTGCCTACCAGTATAGGCCTGCCTAAAGATTTAAATTCACTAAGCCTTTTAAGTATTTCAAGATTATGAGATAATGTCTTGCCGAAACCGATCCCAGGGTCAATAATAATGCTATTCCCGGACACACCGGATGACTCTGCCTTATCCACCGCTAATTTTAAATAAAGAAACAACTCATCGATTAAGGAATCATACCTGGGATTATCTTGCATTGAACACGGGGTTTTGAGCATGTGCATAATTACAACACCTGCCTTATATCTCCCCGCAATCTTTGCCATCTTAATATTCCTTAAGCCTGATACATCATTAACAATACTGGCACCGCAATCCAAAGCCCTCTTTGCCACTTCAGGTTTGTATGTGTCAATTGAAACAGGCACCTTAAGCTTCCTGACTAACGCCTTTATCACCGGGATTACCCGTGCTGCTTCATCTTTAGGCGCCACCCTCTTTGCCCCCGGACGAGTTGATTCACCGCCAACATCAATAATATCCGCGCCTGACCGGACCAGCCGCATTGCATATTCTATGATCCTTCCTGTTTTTAATCCCAGCAGCCCATCTCCGCTAAAGGAATCCGCGGTTACATTAACAATACCCATAACACAAGAACGCTTCCCTAAATTCAGGCTGTACTTACCTGCTTTTAACTGAAAATTATTCTTTTGATAATTCTCTAAAGTTGAACCTACGTCCAGGGCGAGCCGTTTAAGGCCAAAGGGTTGTTTATTAAGCTTGCCGCGTAAACGGTTAAATTGGGAGATATTCCCCATAAGCAAGCAATCGGTTTTCTTTCCCTGCCCGGTTAAAGCCCCTCTTGCCAAGGCAGCATCCGCGCCCAAAGAAAGCATCTCCTGTTTAAGGATATTTGCCGGAACATTGTTTAAAGAATCTATCTTTAAAAGGCAGTGCCTGGCCTTGGGAAGCATAGCATTAACCCCGTAGGGATCTACATCCATATCCCGCATAAGTTTTACTATATCTTTTCTTCCGGATATATTTAAAATGCGCATGTTTCTAGGAGAGAGTAAGGTCATTCTTCTGTATTCCGAGCATTGTTTTAACCACTTCCCCGTCTAGAACCTCTTTTTCAAGAAGGGCATTGGTTAACATTTTAAGTTTATCCAGATTTTCTTCCAACAGCGACTTGGCCTTCAGGTAAGCTTCATCAATAATCCTCCTCACCTCTTCATCAATAAGCCTTGCTGTCTCTTCGCTATAATTTCTTTCTTCAGATATATCGCGTCCTAAAAATACGAGGCCTTCCCTCCTGCCTAAAGTAATATTCCCCAGCCTCTCCGACATACCAAATTGCGTAACCATACGGCGGGCCATGCCCGTAGCCATCTCAAGGTCATTCTGTGCGCCGGTAGTTACTTCTTTAAGGTTTATTTCTTCGGAAGCCCTTCCTCCAAGCATCATGGATATCTCTGAAATTAATTCCTTCTTAGTCCAATAATGCCTATCTTCCAGGGGAGGGGTAAATGTATAACCGCCTGCCAAGCCTCTGGGTATTATAGAAACCTTCTTCAGGGGGTTAACTTCAGGCAACAACAAAGATAATAAAGCATGCCCTGATTCATGCAGGGCAGTAATCTCTTTTTCTTTTTTTGACATTATATGGCTTTTTTTCTCCGGGCCCATCAAAACCCTCTCAACTGATTTATCAAAATCAATTTCTTCAACCTCCTCTTTACTGTTTCTGGCGGCTAGGAGCGCAGCTTCATTACAAAGATTAGCCAGGTCAGCTCCGGAGAATCCCGGAGTCTGGGAAGCAATAGATTTTAGATTTACTGAAGGAGCGAGTTTAATTTTACGCGTATGCACTCTTAATATCTCTTCCCTTCCTTTAATGTCCGGAAGGCTTACGATAATATTCCGGTCAAACCTGCCCGGACGCAGCAAAGCAGGGTCAAGGGTATCCGGCCGGTTAGTAGCGGCAATAAGTATAAGGCCCTGCTGCGTATCAAAACCGTCCATTTCAACCAAAAGGGCGTTTAATGTCTGCTCGCGCTCATCATGACCGCCGCCGATACCTGAAAAACGAAGCCGGCCAACAGCATCAATTTCATCGATAAAAATAATCGCTCCCTTGCCAGAGGTCTTACCGGCGCGCCGGCCCTGCTCGAACAAATCGCGCACGCGGCTGGCACCTACCCCAACGAACATCTCAACAAAATCAGAACCGCTTATGGAGAAAAATGGCACTCCCGCTTCGCCTGCCACAGCCTTAGCAATCAGCGTCTTCCCGCATCCAGGAGGCCCAACTAATAAAACGCCCTTAGGGATTTTCCCTCCGAGCTTTTGGAATCTCTTGGGGTCTTTTAAAAACTCTATAACTTCTTTTAATTCCTCCTTTGCCTCATCTACCCCGGCAACGTCATTAAAAGTAACTTTCTCTGTCCCGCTATGGATCTTAGGGGTAACCTTTCCAAACCCCATTATCCTGCTTCCCAACTGTTCCCCTCTTGCCGCCATCATCCACCAGAAAAATATAAGAAGAAGTATCGGCCCTAAATTAAACAACAGGCCAGCCCAGAATGTGCGCGCGGGCTTAACATCAAAATCCTTCAAATTGCTGCGCATAAGGCTAAGAAGCTCTGTATCATTATCAGGAATATGTACCATAAATGCGGACTTATCCTGGAATACCCCTTGAACAAGAGTCTCTCTTTTAACCGCAGATTTAATGCTCGAAGGGTCATTCTTTAAAATGGAATAAAAGTCCCCGTAAGTGATCTCTTTGGGCACTCCTCCCACCGGAATATTAATAGAATTTATAATGATGAAGGTAAGGATAATTGCTATTATCCAACCCAGAGGAGACTTTTTTGCATTGTTATTTTTCTTTTTATTAGCCATTTTCTGCCTTTCCTATTTATTTACTCTTAATTTGACCAGAATAGTTTTTTTATTATATATTCAAATAATCATAAAATCAAGCCTTTTATAGGGTTATCTTATATAGAAAACAAGTGTTTTCTGTTCCTTTTTTACGGATAATCCTTTTGGCAAGTCAACTACGGATTGCTGCGGCCGATTAAAGATTAGGTCTTCGAGCTCCTGTATGTGCTTAAAAGTAATCCTGCGCGTATCTCCCTGAAGGCAAGTTATTGCCTCCCTTAACTTAAAACGTAAAACTGAAGTATGTAGCTTAATAAGGCTTTTTAAATTTAATTTTGTTTTACTGCGGCAAAGGAAGCGCGCTGCAGCCTGCCTAAGGTAATCATAGTCATATCCCGCGCTTTGGCCGAGATTAAAAAGAGCTTCTTTAATATTCTTATTATACCCCTTTTCTAAGCCAGGCAAAAGATCATGCCTGATCTTGTTCCTGAAATAGGCTTCATTACGATTAGTTTTATCTGTGCAAAATCCTATTTTTTTTCTCTTTAAGAAAGCCTCTATCTCCCTGCGTTTTATCATAAGCAACGGGCGGATAATATAAACGTTTCCCATTCTTCTCTTAATTGGTATTCCGGATAGGCCGTATAAACCTGTGCCTCTTAAAATACGCATCAAGATTGTTTCCGCCTGGTCATCAAAATTATGCGCAAGGGCAATTTTTTTTGCTTTTATCCTATTGGCTACTTTAAGTAAATACTCCAGACGAATATCCCTGGCTTTTTCTTCAAGAGAAAACTTCCCACGCAACTTCTTAACATCTATCCTGGTACTGCTAAAAGAAATACCCAATCTCTCCGCTAACCTCTTAACAAACGCTGCATCTTTCTTTGAATCTTTTCGTAAGGCATGGTCTAGATGTGCAATATGCAGGCCTGTTCTAAGTTTGCCCTTAAGGCTATTTAAAAGGTAAAGAAGGCATACTGAATCAGCCCCCCCGGAGACGCCTACAACTACCAGCTCCCCCCTTTTAATCAACCTGTAGCCCTCGATAGTATTTTTTAGCTTATCTTGAATATTCATCTTCTTTTACTCATATTATCATAATCAACGGTTTTTTCAATTCTTTAAAGATAGGCATTGACTTTTAACAAAGGGAATAGTAAATTAATCCCGTGAGGAATAAAATCATAACCCCCAAAGAGAAAAAGACGGTCTTCGAAAACTTCATCTCGCTTTCAACCCTACAAAGCATCAACTATATACTCCCTGTGCTGGTATTGCCTTATCTTATCCGGATCATCGGGCCTGAGAAATTCGGATTAATTGCATTCGCCCAAGCCTTAATCCAGTATTTCATGATCTTCACGGATTACGGATTCAGCCTCTCGGCAACAAGGCAAATATCATTATGCCGCAATGAAAAAGAAAAAATTTGTTTGGTTTTTTCCTCAGTGATGACGGTAAAACTTATCCTGGCTGCAATTAGTTTCATCGTTCTGCTCTTACTTATTTATTTTATTCCCAAATTTAAGGCAGACTGGCCGGTTTATATATTAAGCTTCGGCGCGGTAATCGGAAATACCTTATTCCCGGTATGGTTTTTTCAGGGCCAGGAAAAAATGAGATTTATCTCCATCATCAATATCTCCGGTGGAATGATTTATGCGATAGCCATATTTATCCTTATTAAAACGCCTGCCGATTTTATCCTGGTCCCGGTAATAAACTCCGCGTATTTTTTAATAACCGGCGTGCTTGGATTATATACCGCATTTAAAAAGTTCGACCTAGAATTTATATTCCAGGGATACTCCAATATCTCAAATGAATTAAGAACAGGCTGGAGCATCTTCATCTCTATGGTCTCTATAAACGCTTACACCGCAACGCGTATTTTTGCCGTTGGGCTGCTTACTAATAATATAGTAACCGGATACTACGCAATTGCCGAAAGAATAGCTTACGCCTTTCAGACTTTTCCGCTTGACTCGTTTTCCCAGGCAATTTACCCGAGGCTTAGCAGCATATTTGCCAGAAATAAAAAAAGGGCTTACAGGCTAATGAACAAAATCCAGGATTCCACTACCTTAATTTTCACCTTGCTAATGCCAATAGTAATTCTAGCTTCCCCATTAATCACAAGAATAGTCTGCGGAGCAAAATACCCTGAAGTAATATCTTCATTGAGGATACTTTTAGTGGGGGTCTTCTTCGTTGCAATAAACGCCTTCAGGGTGCAGTTTTTGCTAGTCAGCGGTAAACCTGTTATCTACTCCCGGATACATATAGCTGCGGCTTTAATCGGGCTGCCGCTTATTTTTGTTTTTATTATTTATTTTTCTTTCCTCGGAGCTGCATTAGCGACGGTATTTATCGAGGCGGGGATACTTATAGCTACCATGAAACTGGTGGCGGCGAGTGGATTTAAACCACTGACAAATCGGGTATGAGCCGACTACTCTATCAGGCTGAGTTACGCCGCCGGAGATAGAATCTAAAACATTTTTCTGATAAATAAAACATAGCCTATCACCGCAGCATTTATACAGACTATTACCACGATACCTGCGGCAATATCCTTAACCAGCCGAACTTTAGTATTATACTTTTCAGTGATAGAATTCATCATAAGCTCTACAGCAGTATTAAATATTTCGGCCATAAATACCAGCGTAACGGTGATAGAAAGGGCTATTAATTCAATCCCTTTGAGATTAAAATAAAAACCCATGAGGATAGCGGCTAATCCCATCAGGAATATAATCCGCATATTCCGATGATAAAGAAATAAATAAACTATTCCCCGTAAGGCAATTAAGAGGCTGGACGTAAAACCATTAAGCTTAAACACATCCCTTAGCACCTTGTTTTTCAACTACTGCCTCTTTCTATATGCATCCAGAAACTTATCGCAATAGATATGCCTGTTTAAAATTAGATCCGAAGTTATTGCCGCATCCATAAGCTCCTTATCCAAAGGATCAAGGATTGCCGCATCAAGAGCGAACCCCATCGCCATTACCAAAAAGGTACGGTTAATTAAAGAGCGCGATAACGCACCTTGAGAGACATTGCTCAAGCCAACAATGGTTTTAGGCGAAGGGTCAGCGATTATCTTAAACTCGCGCATAGACTCCAAAATATCCCTTTCTTGCCCCTGGGCCACATTAATCGGCATAGCTATTGGATCAAGATACAAATCATCCGTCGGAAAACCTTTTTCAACGCAATACGCCACGATCTGCGCGGCTAACTCCAGGCGCTGGTCCTTATTCTGGGGTATCCCTTTTGTACTTATGGTTAAACCAATTAGCTTAGCATTATATAGCTTAGCCAAAGGAACCAGTATATCGAGTTTTTCGGTGTCGGCAGTAGTAGAGTTTATAATAGCCCTGCCCTTAACTACTTTAATTGCTTCTTCTATAACCTTAGGCTTACTTGAATCAATACAGATCGTCTTATCAGTTACCTCCTGGATCGCCTCTACCAGCCATTTTGTATCTGAAACAGGATCTTTAGAGGCTGGGCCGCAATTTACATCAAGCGCATCCGCGCCTGCTTTAACCTGGCTTAAGGCACTGTCCTGAATTACCTTTTTATCTTTTAAGGCTACGGCCTTGCCTATCTTTTCGTACATCCCGTTAATCAATTCACCAATGACAAACATAATTACCCCTCTTTAGAAAGAGCCTCTACAAATAGCCTATCTATATATTTATTCACTTTTTCTACTGCAGCAGGATGTCGCATCACCAGTAAACCTGCACCTGCCTGAATCAAGGCAACGGCAGTCAAAACCTCCCACATTATACCTTGTCTTAAATCCGCTACCTTAGCCTCTTTTGCCCTCCAGGATTCCTGTCCGATCATGCAAATAAACGGGCTGGCAAGGGTTTTATCCCCTGACAAAGCCGCCAATCGCGCACGCTCCATGATAGAATAAGCGTATTCCAAGCCATACCCTAACGCACCTATAGTCGGGTCAATAACAATCTTCCCTAAAGGCAACCCCATATCCGAAATCAGGATATTAAGCTGCTTAGCAATATTAACATCAATCGGTGATTCGGCAATAATGTTATGCCCATCTGCCAACGCGCTTGCCGCAACAGATTTATAGTTATCCTGGGTTGCGTTCCCGATTAAACACCTCTCTCTGTTTGCTGCCTCAGAACACGCAGGCAAAAGCAGGCTATCCTTTGCGTCATCACCGCTTCCCAGAATAATAAAAGGTAAGCTAAACTTTTGCAAAAGCTTTTTGATAAGAAGGGCCTCCTCTTCCGGGGTTTTATTACCGAAATCAGGATGGGCACCCTGAAGTTTCACGCAAATAACTTTAGCGCCGTACTCTTTAATGCATTTCTCAGCCCAGGAAAAAGGATCGCGTACAGACTTACCGTAAATATTTAATAATTCCTCGGGCCAATCAACCGGAGGGATATCCCATATTTCAAAAACAACCTGCGGTTTATTAGGGATAGCCCCCTCCCTAAAAAGACAGGGCAATGATTGCTCTCCTCCGATTTTAATATTATAAGACCGGCTTCCGCCTTCTTCTTTCGTAGCTCCGATAGTTACTTCAGAGATAGCGCCCTGCCACTTTTCATGCATTAATTGAACCGGCATAACCTCTCCTTATCATGCTAATTCTAACAGCAATCTTTTCTTTAATCCAATTATTTTTTTGCGCATGGGAATCTTGATAAATCCGTATGCGGAAAGAACAGAGCAGCCATATATTCATTCATGTACTCAGAGTCACTCGAAAGGTCAAAATAAGTGATCTTGCGAGAGAGCGCTTCCGCCTGGCTTAACGCCGCAGCTGATAAAAGGACCTCCCTTGCTCCGGACAAAGCGCTGTTTCCTAAGAAAGAAAATCTTTTTCTCTCTAAATCGGGCAGGAGCCCTATCTCTACGGCGCTATCTATATCCAAAGACGTGCCAAATCCGCCGGCAATAAAAAAATTCCTTATATCGCTAACTTTAAGGCTCATATGTTTTATAAGTATTGCGGCCGCGGAATAAATTGCCGCCTTGGCGCGTTTAAGATTATCTAAATCAGCATCAGTAATAACTATATCCTCTCTTGTTCCGGAATCTCCTTTAAAAACCACTACAAATTCGCGGCCATAATCAGAAACCCTAATCCGCTCACTATCTTCTATTATAATCTTTCCGCTTCTATCAATTATCCCGCTAGATAACATATTGCGCAAAAGACTGATGTACCCTGACCCGCATATGCCTAACGGCTCAATATTCCCTATAACATCATAGTCAACTGAAAAGTTTTTTAAATTTATCTTTACCTTTTCTATCGCGCCGGGAGATGCGCGCATCCCATTCTTTAAACCGCTCCCTTCGAATGCCGGGCCGGCAGATGCGGCACAGGCAACAATAAACTCTTCATTGCCTAAAGCGATCTCTCCGTTAGTCCCGATATCAATAAACATACTCAATTCTTTTCTATTATAGAGCCCGCTGGACAATATGCCTGCAGTAGTATCTCCTCCTATATAATTTGCCACAGCCGGAATACAATACAGCTTACCGGAAGTATTTATATTTATTCCCGCCTCAGAAGATCTTAGCTCAGGAAAAGGGCTAAGCGCAGGAATATAAGGATCTCTGCGTATATAAGCGGGAGGTTTTTTAAGCAAAAGGTGAATCATTGTAGTATTCCCGGCGCATACTATCGAAGTAATATCATTAATGTTAACCCGGCTTTCTAAGGCTAAAACCTGGATTAATTGATTAATAGTTGAAGATACCGCATTATGTAATTTCTCTAAACCGTTTTCCTGGTCAGCATATATAATACGCGTAATTATGTCCGCCCCGAAGGATGCCTGCCTGTTAAAACCTGACCTGGTGCCTAGAATTTTCTTATTATCTAAATTAACCAGCTGCACAGATATCGTGGTTGTTCCTATATCCAGGGCTAACCCGAAATGGCCGGAAACATATTCAAGCTTTTTACTCTCCTGCGGGTGGGTTTTGCCATTAGTCTTTGTATTCGGGCCTAACCTAGATTCAGCAGGTATATCCACTTCAATATTTTCGCGCACAAGGGCTTTACAGGCCAGGCAACTCTCCTTTTGGCCGCCTCCCCTCCTTATAAAAACTTTGCATTTCCCGCAAATGCCGTCTCCCCCGCATACGGAATTAATATATATCCCGCTTGATAATGCTGCGGAAAGTACCGTTGTATCCTCTGGCACCTCGATACTCTTATTATCGGGGTAAAACGTGATTTTAAATTTCTTCATTGGATTGCCTACCTGCCAAAGTTTCTTTTATCGTGGGGTAATCCCCTGCCGGCAACGATCATCTTATAGATTTTTAAGGAACGACGGTATGCCTGCTGCCTCTTTTGGCCCCACGGTCACATCAAACCCCGATTCCTCTTCAAGTTCTCCGCTCATCACCGCAACATACCCGGGAATAATCAGACGATTGTGGGAAATAACATCTTTTACTTTATACTTGCTTAAGGAATCAGATATTCTCTGCGGAGTAAACTTTTCGGCAGCCCAGGCAGTTAACACCGACATTCCTTCGGTATCAACGCTTACGATATAAGAAGGGATCTTACTCGCTTCTACCTCGCCTAAAACCGTAAAATAAGAGAGGGAAAAATTGGTAGTAATCAGTACCGGAGATTTGTCATTAACAGGGCCTACGGGATAAAGCTTAGGTTCAATCTGTAGAGGCTTTTGCGGATCAGTATAAATATTCTGCCTTAAAGTAAGCAGGGATAACGCTTCAAATGCCTCGGTATTCTTTATTAAAACCACTCCCGCATATTTAGCGATGTAAGTAGCTGCTTCCTGCGCTTCCTCAAAAGGATCGCTTTTATCTATAATGACTAAGGAAGGATAACCTAAAGAACGGTTATTCTTTTTGAGCGCAAGCCTGCGGATTTGGGTCAGGCTCCATACCTTATCAGGGATAGACCCTCCCTTAACTTCCAAGATAAAATCATTAAAACCTGACTTGCTAAGGCTTACGGTTAAATCCGAAAGAGCATCAAGGGAGTCAGCTGAAACCACCAGAGAGGCACCAAACTCCCTGGCTACATCAACAACAGGATTTAAATCGCCAAAACCAGAATAATAAACAAGCGGTTTCTTTTCACTTAAACAATTTAAAGACGCCCTCAGGGTTTGCGCGTCTTTAACCATTACCCCTAAACCAAGAAGGGTGCCGGAGGAAACCAGCCTAACTGACTCAACAAACCTCCCTGTATCATGCGTCTGTTTTATAACGATAAGGCTGGCCTCTAACTTCTGGCCAACGCGTTCGAACTTCAAAGCATTAATTTTATCAACCTTGTTCTTTATTTCGCTATCCGAAAGGGAATCCTCCACAATAAAACCTATTGCGCAAGGCCGATGAAATTTTTCCTCATGGCGGAACATAACGGTTTCATTCCCTATCTCAAACCCATGCCCCTGGCTGCCCACAGTAATTAACTTTATAGGCGCAAGCGCCTGAGCCTCCAGTATATCTTTTGACTCTTTGCTTAAATAAGGGCACTTATCTATGCTTACCGACTTCTTAGCCAGCTGCATCGCAAATGCCAGGCAAGTCGCAAAACCACACTCCCGGCAGTTTGTTTTAGGTAATAACTTATATATGTCTAAACCTGATAAAGCCATGTTGGTCTTCCGGAGATTATTTAAAAAGGCTAAGCCTTAAAGATTACTACCAGCAATAATAAAATAAGCATTCCCGATAATATATAAAAATCATAAAAGTAGAAGAAATCGCTTATCTTTTCTTGCAGTGAGGTTGGCTTACGTATGCTTGCTTTGGCTAAAGACGGATGAGCTGACTTCTGGTAATCATGTATCTGCTCCTTTTTAAACCTCAAAAAAACTCCCCCTACCTTGTATGCAGGGATTACCCCTGCCTGCGCTAAATCCATAACTTCTTTTTCTGATATACTTAAAAGTATAGATACTTCTCTTACAGTTAAAAGTTTTTCTTCGCTCATTGATATACGCCTCTTCTACTTTCCGATTTTACCCGAAGCAACCCAGGAATCAATCGCCTTTCTCTCAAACTTCCACTCACTTCCCTCTTTGTAACCGGGGACTTTACCGGCATTAGCCCATTCCATAATTGAATTCAAGTCTACCTCGAGGTATTTAGCTAACTCATCAGCATTAAGGAAATCATGCAGCATGGAGCATCTTCCTTCAAAAATAGCACCCTCCGTTATATTCAATTTTACAGGATAAATATCTCCTTCAACTATTGCCGAAGGCAAAAGGGTCAGCCTCTCTTTAGCGGTAATCTTGCCCTTCACCTTGCCTCCTATAATAATATTATCTCCTGTTATATTCGCGCACACAAAAGCCGTAGAACCAACGGTTAAATTTCCTTTTGTCTCAAGGTTACCTTCAAAATTGCCGTTAATCCTTAAGTTAACCGGATCCTTGAAACTTAAAGTCCCCTGCATGGAGGCATCAACATCAAGGACTTTAACTTCTACTTTTTTATTAAAAACCATATTCCACCTCCTTAAGTTTTATCCGCGCTCTCTTTTTCCCTGATCAAGATAAGCTTTTCAGCAAACCTTAAGAAAAAAAGCACAATCAAAGCAATAATTGCAGTGTAAATAGCCGCTTTTTTGAATCCGCATCCTATGGCTAACCCTAACCCGGCAACAACCCAGAGGCTAGCAGCAGTAGTTAAACCCCTGACGCCTTCATTGTCGCGTATAATCGTGCCCGCGCCTAGAAAACCGATTCCCGCAATAACACCTGCGGCAATACGCGCAGGATCAGTGTTAGCTATGCCTTTATATATATCAAAAACATAGAGAGATGTCAACATTATAAGGCAAGAACCCAGGGAAACAAGTATGTGGGTGCGAAGCCCTGCGGTCCGCCTATGCAACTGCCGCTCCAATCCTATGAGGCCGCTTAAAAAAACAGTTAAAATTAAACGCGTTATTATCTGGATATCCGTAAGCATGCCCCCCCTCCTTATAGTAGATTCTAATTTAAGTCTATATTTAAATACAGGTCTGACTTATAACCTTTTTTAAACAACTGGTAACCTAACCCCGCTACCATTGCTGCGTTATCCATGCAATAGTTACGTACAGGAAAATAGCAATTTAAACCGCATTTTTTAGCTGCCGCGGAAAATTGGTTTCTTAAACTTTCATTAGCTATTACCCCGCCTCCTAAAAGCAGCCGGGTTGATTTCTTAAGCGCACATGCGGATAATGATTTCTTTATCAAGGCATCTATAACTGAACCCTGAAAAGAAGCGCATATATCCTTAGTTAACGACCGCGCATGTTTGCCTGTTTTCTTATTTGATTTACGCAGATAATACAAAACCGCGGTTTTAATGCCGCTAAAACTAAAATCTAACTCGCCTTTTGTGCCGGAACAGTTAAATTTTATGCTTTTAGGATTACCCTTCAAGGCAAATTTCTCGATCTCCGGCCCTCCGGGATAGCCAAGGCGCAAAATTTTAGCTACTTTATCAAACGCCTCTCCGCAGGCATCATCATAAGTCTGCCCCAACAGTTCAATTTTATCAAAATCGCGGACATAAAATAAACTTGTGTGCCCACCCGAAACAACAAGCGCCACAAACGGAAGCTTGATCTTCTCTTTTTTATTTAAAAAATTAGCGTAGAAATGGCTATGCACGTGGTTTACCCCTAAAATAGGTATATTTAAACTTTGGCTAAGCGACTTAGCAAACGAAATACCGACAAGAAGCGAACCCAATAACCCGGGGCCTGAAGTAACGCTGATTAATCCTATATCTTTTAGCTTCACCTTCGCCTCTTTTAATGCGCTCTCTGCAACTTGCGATATAGCTTCAAGCTGCATGCGCGAGGCAATCTCAGGTATGACTCCACCGTACTTCTTGTGGAACCTAATACTAGAGGCTACTTCATTAGATAATACCCGCCTTCCCCCCTCAACCACTGCAACCGAAGTCTCATCACAGGATGTCTCTATGCCTAAAACAATCATTCTGCCAACTCCGAAACAAAAACAAACCTGTACCCTTCTCTTTCAAAATTAGGCATCTCCTCTTTTAGGACTTGTAAGGTATTCCTGTGGTCATGCCCGATACCTATGGCATAACCGTTTTTCCGCGCTTTAGCCTTTAACTTATAAAGTTGTTGTTTTATATAACTTGGTTCATTCCTGTTATCGATAAATATATCCCTTTTAGCAAAACGTAAACCGCACATCTTAGCCGCCTCGCGGCACCTAGAATCTGCTATAACATAACTGTCCAAGAAAAAAAGCTTACGCTTTTTAAGCTCTTTAAAGACAGCGCCCATAGTCCTTAAGTCAGAGGTAGCCATAGACCCCATATGGTTGTTTACCCCCTTTACATTATCAAGCAGAGAAAGGTCCCTGGCAACAATACCCCGTATCTGTTTTTCATCCATTGAAATCCTTATGGTATTCTTCTCCATTGCGTATTTCTCTTTCGGTTCCATGGGAAGATGCAGCATTACTTCGAATCCGCGGTTATGCAAATCGCGCGAGACCTTCTTGGAATAAGCGAGATCAGGCAATACAGCTACAGTCAAGGGTGATTTTATCTGGCTAATAAGGCTTACATTATTTAAACTATACCCCCAATCATCTAAAACAATGGCTATCCTACCTAAGGATACCTTGGGAGGCTTAACTTCTTTTTTTGGCTTTTTTAAAGGAAAAACGATGATAGCCGCAACGACTATAATAAATGCAGTAAGGGCTAATATATAATTTCGCCTGTCCTTCATAAATCCTTATTCCCTCCGTAAAACTTCAGGGCTTTTAAAAGGTCCACTGCCCTCATCACCTGCCTATCATCCTTATAGCCAAGTAAGCCTGTTGTCATTTGTTTATCTCTTTTGCTCTCTATCTTCTCAAATATATCCTTAGAGAGAGCGGATTCCTCAGGCTTTACCGTAGGATCATTATCTTCCTCTACCAGGATATCAGGGATAACCCCTTTACCGCTTATCTCTTTATGGCCAGGGGTAAAATATTTGCTGGTGGTCAATTTTAATGCAGCTCCGTCATTTAAAGGAATAACTGTCTGCACCGAACCTTTGCCAAAAGATTTTGTCCCTATTATTACGGCTCTCTTATAATGCTGCAGCGCAGCAGCGACTATTTCACTGCCTGAAGCAGAACCTTCGTTTATTAAAACCACCATAGGCATCTTAATTACCGGTTGTTTTTCACTTGAAAAGAACTCTAAATTCTGCCGGTCCTTCTTACCTCTGGTATAAACTATTAGTTTTCCTTCAGGGAGAAACTTTCCGGCTACCTCAACCGCTGTCTCTAGAAGCCCGCCGGGGTTATTACGTAAATCCAGGATTAGCCCTTCGGCTCTTTCTTTTGATATATTATTTAAGGCGAGATTCATATTCTTAACCGTATTTTCCCCAAACTGAGAAAGCCTTATATAGCCTATCCCGCCCTCCAGAACCCTTGCCTCTTTAATATCCTTAATCTGAATAATGCCTCTCACTATTTTAAATTCCAGCACCTTTTTATCAGACTCCCGAAGGATAGTAAGGCTTACCGGTTCTCCCGGCTTTCCCCTCATTCTCTTCACTGCTTCGGTTAAAGTCATATCCCGCGTAATCTCATCATTAATCTTTACGATCCTGTCTAATGGTTTTATCCCCGCTCTCCAGGCAGGAGTATCTTCAATGGGAGTAACTACAGTAATAAGGCCGTCCTTAACAGTTATTTCAATGCCGATCCCGCCGAATTTCCCCTTAGTTCCGACCTTAAGTTCATTATAAGTATCCGGATCCATAAATTGACTGTGCAAATCAAGAGAACTAAGCATGCCTTTTAACGCCCCGTAAATTAATTTCTTAGGCTCAATCTCTTCAGGGTATTCAGACTTTATGACTGCCAAGGCATCAGAGAAAAGGCTTACCTGCCTGTATAGTTCGTCTTTGTCATTTTTCTCCTTACTAGATGCTGACAACGCAATAGAGAAAAAAACTAAGCCCGAAGTTATTAAAATTATTAGAAAAGTAAAAATCTTTTTACGCATCCAGCCTCTCCTTTAGCAATGCTCTGGCTATTTTAGGGTTAGCCTTACCTTTTGATTTACGCATTAACTGCCCGACTAAAAACATAAGCGCATTTTCTTTCCCGGATTTATAATCCGCCGCAGATTTTTGGTTTTCGCTTATTACCTGTTCTACGATTTCGTTCAATTCACTTCCTTCGGATATCTGAATAAGGTTTTTCTCTTTGACAATAGCTGAAGCTGTTTTACCGGTATCAATCATTTCAGTTAAAACTACCTTAGCCGACAAATGGGATACTTCATTTCTTTCTACAAAACCCAATAATTCAAGTAAGCCCGCGCAAGAAATCCCTAATTGAGATATCCTTACATTCCTGCTGTTTGCCTCAGCAAGCAAGGGCCCAATAAACCAATTAGCTACCTGCTTCTTTTCTTTTCCAGAATAAGCATTAAAACACTCTTCGACAAAAACAGCGTCATATCTTGAAGCTACCAAAATCCTAGCATCGTATTCCGACAGGCCATACTCCTTAACGAAACGGCTGCATTTTTCATGCGGCAGCTCAGGGATGCTATCCTTGATTTCTCGAATCATAGGCTCTGTTACAATAAAAGGAGGAAGGTCGGGCTCAGGAAAATACCGGTAATCCTTAGCGCCTTCTTTTGTGCGCATCGGTAAAGTCTTTAATTCTTTTGCCTCCCAAAGCCTGGTCTCCTGGATAATACCCGCGCCTGACTCCAATAATCCCGTCTGTCTTTTTATCTCATACGCGAGCGCATCTTTAACCCCTTTAAATGAATTCATATTCTTTAATTCTGTCTTAACGCCTAATTTCTTCTCCCCCTTGGGCCTTAATGAAATATTGGCATCGCAACGCAAAGAACCCTTCTCCATATCGCAATCCGAAACATCAAGATACTCAATAATACTCTTTAGGGTAGATAAATACTGGTAGGCCTCTTCAGGAGAGTTTATCTCTGGTTCGCTTACTATTTCAAGCAAAGGCACTCCTGTGCGGTTAAAATCCACGAGACTTCCGCCTGCCTCATGTATCAATTTTCCAGCGTCCTCTTCCATATGAACCCTGGTAATTCCTATTGGCTTAATTCCTGCTGGCGTATCAATATTTAATAATCCCCCCAGAGACAAAGGAAGGTCGTATTGGGAAATCTGGTAATTTTTAGGAAGATCAGGGTAAAAATAATTCTTCCGGTCAAATTTTGTATACTTCTGGATCTTACAGTTTAAAGCAAGCGCGACCTTAATCGCATAGTAAAGCGCTTTTTGGTTAAATACCGGAAGCGAACCGGGTAAGCCTAAGCAAACCGGACAGGTCTGCGTATTAGGCTCTTTCCCGAATTCAGTAGAGCATCCGCAAAAAGCCTTAGTCCTGGTATTTAAATGAAGATGGACTTCCAATCCTATCACTGCTTCGTATTCTAGCATATTATTTCATCGGAGGTTTCATTTTATGCCACTCGGTATTCTGCTCATAAGCATGCGCCAAGGAAAAAATCTTTTCTTCGTCAAAATGCTTAGCAAGAATCTGTAACCCCACCGGCATCCCTTTTTTAGTAAAACCGCACGGCAAGGATATCCCCGGAATACCCGCTAAATTAGCAGATATGGTATATATGTCAGAAAGGTACATTTTTAAGGGATCTCCCGATTTCTCTTCTATTCTGAATGCCGTAGTAGGGGAAGTAGGAGTTAAAATACAATCAAACTCCTTAAATAACTTATCAAAATCATTCTTTATAAGCGTACGCACTTTTAACGCCCGAAGATAATAAGCATCATAATAGCCATGAGAGAGAGCAAACGTACCTAAGATAATCCTGCGCTTAGCCTCGTCACCAAATCCTTCTCCGCGAGTTTTCTTGTACATATCAATTAAATTAGCGTCTTTATTTTTAAAACCATACTGAACTCCGTCAAACCTGGCCAGATTTGAGCTTGCCTCGGCAGTAGCGATAATGTAATAAACCGGAACGGCATACTCTGTGTGCGGGAGAGAGACCTCTTCAAAAGAGGCACCAAGATTCTTTAGTTTTTCAATTGCACCTTTAATGCAGAAGTCTACTTCCGGATCCAGCCCTTCAACAAAATACTCCTTAGGGCAACCTATTCTAAAACCGCGTATATCTTTGCCGAGCGCTCTGGTGTAATCAGGAACCGGTATATTAACTGAAGTTGCATCCTTAGGGTCATGGCCTGAGATTATCTTTAGTAAAAGCGCGCAATCACGCACATCCTTGGTAATCGGCCCGATCTGATCAAGGCTGGACGCAAAAGCAATTAATCCATAACGGGACACCCTTCCATATGTAGGCTTTAACCCTACAATCCCGCAAAAAGAAGCCGGCTGCCTTATCGAGCCTCCGGTATCCGAACCAAGAGCCCAAACCGCTTCATCCGCGGAAACTGCTGCTGCTGACCCTCCGGAAGATCCTCCCGGAACACAATTTAAATCCCAGGGATTATGCGTGGCCCCGAAATAAGAATTCTCGGTAGAAGAACCAAAGGCAAACTCATCCATGTTGGTTTTCGCCCCAAAGAACAAATGCCCGGACTCTTTTATTTTGGTAATTACGGTAGCGTCGTAAGGAGGTATAAACCCTTCCAGGATCTTAGAACAACATTCTGTATTATACCCTTCGGTGCAGATATTGTCTTTCACGGATACGGGGACTGCGCCCCCGGGGATATTCTGGCTGCCCCTTAAAGATGGCTGCCCCCGCTTTCTAACGTAAGCGTTAACTTTAGAGTCTATCTCATTAACCCTCTTTTCTAAAGAAAGAACGATATCTTCTGGGGATATCCGGCCTTCTCTTAATTCATCGATAAGCTCGTGGGCGGTTAAGGTATTTAGCTCTCTATTCATTTAAACGCATTATTCAATTACCTTGGGGACTAAAAAGAAATTCTCTTTTTTTGAAGGAGCGTTAGATATGACTTTTTCCACAGGCAGCGAATCTTCCGGCAAATCTTCCCTTAATACATTCTCCACGGAAATAGCGTGGCTTGTTGGGATAACCATATCTATATTAACCTCTTTAAGCTTATCAATAAAATCCAGTATATGGCTAAGCTGCCCGGAAAGACGTTCAATTTCATCCCCGTTTAATTCAATCCGCGATAAATTGGCGACATATTCGACAGTTTTGTTATCTATCATAAAACCTCCTGCGACTTTTAGCGAATTATATTATCATTCCTATCAATAAAAGTCAAACAATCTTAAAAGACAAATACAAATAATTATATGGACAAAACCGGCAAATTAGGTAAAATAAAAGGCCATGAGCAAAATAACTTCAAAAGAACCTAAATACTACCTTAGTAAAGAAGGCGCTTTCGTAATAGAAAACTATAACTTTTCCAAACCCTTCTCTAATTTCTTCCCCGGGATTGCCGGAAAATACGGGATCCCGATGTGGACGTTTTATGTAAACCGCGGCCAATGCATATCCAGCTTCGGGATAAAAGACAAAGACCACGCAATACTGGAGTTTCTTCCGGCAAATAAAGCCTGGCAGCTTGTCTCAACACACAGCTTCCGCACATTCTTAAAAATAAGAAAAAACAACAAGGTGTTATTTTACGAGCCATTCCATAATGGCTTTACAAATTTAAAGTACGAGATAACCAATAAAATGTCAATTTTACCCTCAGAATTAACCATAGAAGAAGAAAATAAAACATTGGGGGTTTATATCACTGTTAAATATTTTAATATCCCTGGCGATAATTACGCCGGTTTAGCCAGGATAGTCACGGTTAAAAACCTTACCAGAAATATAATGAAGGTGGAACTGCTTGACGGCCTGCCTCAGATTGTGCCATACGGGACAAACAACTTTTGCCTGAAGAAAATGTCGCGCACAATAGAAGCATGGATGAGCGTAGAAAACCTGGAAAGAAATTCCCCTTTTTACAAGCTTACCGTGGACCCTGCCGACCGGCCGGAAGTAATACATATCAAGGAGGGTAATTTTTATCTCGGGTTTTCCTGTAAAAATAAGAAGACTGAGTTTATTAAACCAATTATTGACCCGGGTAATATATTCGGTCCGGTTACTGATTTCTCCTGCCCCCGGTTATTCTTAAGCGACAAGTTCTCGCCGCCTCGTAACGAATCAATACACAGCAAAACCCCCTCTGCCATGACCTACTCCTCTTTTATGCTTAAGAAGGGCGCGGAAAAGATAATTTATTCGTTGAGCGGCTATATGCGCAGCCTTAAAGACCTTAATGCATCATTAAAAAGAATAGCCTCGCCTGCATATCTGGAGTCTAAAAGGATCGAAAATATGCGGACGATAAACGGGCTCCTTGAGGATATAAAAACCGGCTCTTCCTCCAGAGAATTTAATTTATATGCCCAGCAGACATACCTGGACAATATTTTGCGAGGCGGATACCCTGTTGTCTTTAACCCCAAGGAAACATTTTACATCTATTCGCGTAAACACGGAGACCCGGAACGCGATTACAATAAATTTCAAATCTCCCCTACATATCTTTCCCAGGGTAACGGTAATTACCGGGACTTAAATCAGAACCGAAGAAATGATATCTGGTTTAATCCTGAAATAAAAGACGGAAATATTTTTGCTCTAATAAACCTTATCCAGCTGGACGGGTTTAACCCTCTCGTAGTAAAAGGCGCTACATTTACGATTACAGATGAACACCGGCTTAAAACAAGCCTTAAAAAATTGTGCAGCATAGAAGGCGCCAACAAGATACTCTCTGCTTTCTTGAACAAAAAATTCTCTCCCGGAGAACTAATCCATTTTGTTGAAGATAGCCGGATTAAGCTCAATGCCTCTTACGATGAATTTTTAAGCCTAATCCTCCTTTCTTCCTTAAAAACAAATGAAGCAGAACACGCCGAGGGTTTCTGGAGCGACCATTGGCATTATAATCTTGACCTGATAGATAGCTATCTATCCGTCTATCCGGAGAAAGCAAAAGAGATCCTGTTTGAGAATAAGAATTTTACATTTTTTGATAATGCTGAAATAGTAAAACCGCGAGATGACAAATATCTTCTTCACAATGGCATCCCCCGCCAATTACATTCAATTGCTTTAGACAGCGTTAAAAAGGAACTGCTCCATAAAAGAAAAAGCTCTGCGCACGTAGTGCGAAAAGAAAATGGCTGCGGAGAAATTTATTACACGACATTAATCAATAAACTATTATGCCTATTGGTTAATAAGTACGCCTCTCTCGACCCGTTTGGCATGGGTATCGAAATGGAATCGGATAAACCAAATTGGTTTGACTCCTTAAATGGGCTCCCGGCGCTCTTTGGTTCATCAATATGCGAGACCTTTGAATTAAAACGCCTGGCTACTCTGATAAGAGACTCAATAAACTCCTCTGCTCTGCAAAAAATACCGGTAACAGAAGAAATTTATCTGCTTCTAGAGCAGCTTTATGGATTAACCGAGGAATATTTTAATAAATCAACCGGTGATTACCAATGGTGGGACCAAACCCATCTAGCAAAAGAAAATTACCGCTTTAATACAAAATTGGGCGTTAAGGGGTTAGAGCTAGGAATACCTTCAGCCCGCTTAACGGAAATAATCAATTTAATCATTAAAAAGGTAGATCTAGGATTATCCAGGTCCTGGGATAACAAGGCCTCTGTATACCGCGGTTATTTCATGCATGAAGTGGCTGAATACCAGAATCTAAAAGATAATTTTATAAGGCCTACGTCCTTTAAGCAGGCCCCTCTTCCCTTATTCCTGGAACCCCAGATGCACGGCATGCGTCTTGCGGAAAATCAATCTAAAGCTAAGGCCCTGTATGACGGAGTAAGAAAAAGCGGGCTATTTGACAAAAAACTTATGATGTACAAAGTAACTGCCCCTCTTAAGTCTATGCCGGAAGAAATCGGCAGGTGTAGAATCTTTCCTCCCGGATGGCTTGAAAATGAATCCATCTGGCTGCATATGGAATATAAATATTTGCTTGAGCTGCTAAAGACAGGGCTCTACGATGAATTCTATGAAAACTTTAAAAAGGTATTAATACCTTTTCAGGACCCGAGAAAATACGGGCGCAGCATCCTGGAGAACTCTTCTTTTCTAGTAAGCAGCTCCTTTCCCGACAAAAGTTTGCATGGGAACGGCTTCGTTGCAAGGCTATCAGGATCAACCGCAGAATTCCTAGAGATATGGCTAAAAATTAACGCGGGGACAAAACCGTTCTTCCTAAATAACACAAACACGCTCAACTTGCGTTTTAATCCTGTGCTTTGCGGATGGTTATTTGATAAAAACGGAAAATATACTTTTAATTTCTTAAGCAAAGTAAAAGTTACATACCATAATCCCGGAAGAAAAAATACCTTCGGTAAAAACTCAGTTAAAGTTAAAAATATATTATTTAATGATTTAAGCGGCCTACCGGTTGAGATAAATTCCGATATCATCAAATCTCCCTACGCAGAACAAATCCGTTTACGCCAAATCAAACAAATAGACATCCATCTTAAATAGGGACGGTTCTGAATCTAATCTTAAACTGTCCCCATAGGATAAAATTTACAGGGTTAATTTGTAATTAAGGCCCACGACCATTTATTTGTTAGAATTTGCGGCGGTAGTAAGCGCGGAAAATATGAGCGGTATCTAAGGTAAGCATGCTTCCGCCATAAGGATCTAAAGTCATATTACCTATGGCGCTGGCATTCCCCTCTCCATATTGCAGTATAAATTCATCGTCCTTGGTAGGCAGATATCTAAATTCTGCATAGAAATTATGGTGTCCGACAGGCTCTGTAATGCCATCAACCAAGCGGTCAAGATCCTGGCAGCGTGAATATATATACTTAAAAAGCAACCCCATCTTCGGCGTAGGCATATAAGTAAATTCTAAACCAACATGGTTCATATTATCAGAGTTTAAGCTTGCGGCCTCAAATTCATTACGCGTATAATCCAAGTAAATCTCCATATTCCTAAAAGGAGAAATTCTTAATCCGGCTTTAAATATATTGTAAAATTCGTAAGGGGCCTGAGGAAAATTATCCTGCGAATAAAGAAACGGGCTATACCTACGGTAAAGATGGTCGTTTTGGTAATAATTTCCCCACAATGTCGTATCGTTTCTTAAAACATTACTCGGGAAACCATCGTAAGCGAGATAATAATCATTGGTCCTTTCGTAAATACCGTTTACACTCATCCAGTCAAAGAAATCATAATTCAAACCGAAAGAACCCGTTTTTATCGTAGCGTCCTCGCCGTCTTTTATTGCAGTATTATCCCAGAAGTTTCCGGTATTGCCATCGTAGATATAAGGATCTACGCCCCCGACGGTTTTAGGTAACTTATGGTAAATTCCCAGAACCTTGGCAGTTAACTTATCGGTTACCCTGACTGACAATTCATCGCGCACCACATTTTCTATGAATTTCCCGTTTACATTATGCACATTCCTTACGTCAAATAAATTATACAATCTATCATCCAGGAATAACTCAAAGCGATAGCCTAAGGTATTTCTCCCTGCGTCAATACCATCCCCTATACGGGTAGTAAGAAGCTCATCCCATTTATCCGCAGGTTTTTCCAAACCGTTGTAATAATACTGCATCGGCCTTCTAAAATGTATGTGGCGCGACCAGAATACATCCTGGCGGGTATTATGGAAATCCGCGAGCGCTGAGTCAAACCCCTTATCCATACGCACAGCGTAAAACTTGCTCTTTAAGAGAAAGTCCTCATCTTTATCAGGTTTAATATCATCATAACCATACCTCAAATCCATAATGCTCTTCTGAGGATAGCGGGTAATAAAAGAAAAATAATATGCATTACCCCTGCCGTCTGTCCTGTAATCTGCGTTAGTCATATCGTATTCTGATTTTGAGGTTAAAACCTCTGCCTGCGCTTTAAAACCTTCAATCGGCTCAAAACCTAAATCCATACCTCCCACAAAATTCTGGCTGTCCAGCTTATGCGGATCAATCTTAAAACCGCTTCTTGATGTAAATGTCCCTCCGAGCATAAAGCTATCGGTAAAATAATGCTTTAATCTGGTTGCGGAAATAATATTGTCCACCACTCCGTAATCCTGCCAGAGATGCAAAGGCGTAGCAAAGGTAGTATCAAATGATGTCTGCTCCTGTGGATAAAAACTGAAAGAAAAACCTCTTAAGGAAGTAAGATACCTGCCGGAGCTATCCTTAGAGATAAACGAAAGCGAGTCATCCCAACTCCCCTTAACAAAACTTGGAGCCAGAGGGTCGGTAGAACTATAATTTCCGGGAAGGTATCTCCTTAACCATTTACTATCTTTCCACCAGATACCGTGATTAGTTATCCCTAATGGATCATCAGAAGTATAAGCCTGATCCTGGTAAGCTATAGGAAAAACCCTGAATTTTATCTGATCATTTACATAATCAAGCCAGAATTCCCTTATTGGCTGGAATTGACGGTTTATCTTAGTCCCCTGAATAGTATATACGTCTCCATCGTCTCCATCGCGGGAGCTTACTACTGAAAAAGGATCAATCCTTCCATCCCTAACTTTAAGCTCGGGGATACTCAAAGTATCATTGGTTGAAGTATAAACAGTATTATTAACCGTATATCCGGTATTCGACCAATAATAAAGTTGAATCTCTGCGGTATTAGCGCCGCTTACGGCAGTTACCTTTTCGCTCTTACCCCTAAAACTCCACGGGTCAACAGTTATATTAGAATGGAAGTTAAGCCCGCTCTCATTCTCAGTATCTAAATTAACGCTCAGGGAATCGTAAACCCTTGGATCAAAAGTATTAAACTTGCGGTTAAAGCCGTCATTGGAAGTAACCCGCCAGCTTTTATGCTTTTCGTTCAAATCATAATTTGCCCTCTTCCAGATAAAATCATTCGGTGAAACAACGCCAAAACTAAGTTGTGCGTCTCCGGTTATTTTTACCGGCCCTGCATGAATCCCTCTTTCCGGCTCATCCTCATGCGGCGCTAAATCAGGATAACCATAAAGATAAGCAGAGCTTAAACTTTTTTGTTTAAGCCTTGCTAACTCCCGCTCCATTGCCTCTTCCTTTGAAATTAATGGTGTGGCCTGTGTTTCTGAAGGAGAACCGTCATATTCTTGAATGCCGGTAGCATCCTCCCGAAAAGCATACTGTTGGAATATTCTATCAACAAATGCTCTAGCCCTTTGGTTATCCGGATCAGCAAGAAGCGCTTTATTAAATTCTGCCAGCGCTTCTTCGGTTTTACCTTGAGCATAAAAAGCTGCGCCTAATTCATATAAATATTCTGCCGCCTGATTAGAAGCAAAGGAGGGTTTCGGGGAAATAAATGCGGATACGCACAACAAAACTACCAAAGCCCCTGAGAAATAAGTC
>CAZAPC010000004.1:0-28416 GCA_964486875.1 uncultured Planctomycetales bacterium | reverse complement strand
GAGAACAACCACCGTGCCTATAAATAAAATTTGACCTTTTAACTTAAAGTTGTATAATAAAACAAATATAGTTTTACCAACAAGGAGGAAGAGAAATGGCAGAAAAAGGTTATTGTGTAAAGTGCAAAGCTAAGAAAGAGATGAAAGACGAACAGAGGGTTACTATGAAAAACGGCCGTCAGGCCATGAAGGGTAAATGCCCTACTTGCGGCACCGGAATGTATAAGATACTAGGTAAATAATAACTTTAACAAAAAGGCAAGGTAAAAATAGAAACAAAAAAATTAGCACAACGCATAGCTTTAATTGTCAAGTCCAAGAAAGCGCAGAAAGTGGTAATCCTGGATCTTAAGAAGGTTGCCGCTTTCTGCGATTATTTTGTTATCGCTAGCGCAACTTCCAATAGGCAGGTAAATGCGGTTGCCCATGCGGTTGTCGAGGACTTAAGCAAAACAAAAATAAAGCCCCTTTCGCCGCTTGTCTTAAACGATGAATCAGGTTGGATGGTCCTTGATTTTAATTCGGTTATTGTGCATATATTTTATGAGCCGATGCGGGAATTTTATGCTTTAGAGCGCCTCTGGTCTGACGCAAAGAGAGTAAGAATAGCCCCTTCCGTTTAAGCTTTAAAAAAGACATATGAAAGAAAATATTCAGGAAGAGATAATCCGGCTAATAAAAGAATCTCTGTTAGCTTTAACTAAAGACTCTAACCTTATGGATGGGGTAAGGCTCGATTTACCCCAGGATCTAAGGTTTGGTGATTTCTCTACCAATATAGCTATGCGCTTAAGTAAGAATTTAAAGATGCCTGCGGATAAAATAGCGCTTGATCTCATCGCTGCCATCAATGCCTCCATGGAAAAATCACAGATTAAAGACTATATTAGGGAAGTTAAGGTTGAAGGAGCGGGGTTCATTAATTTCTACCTTAGCGATAAATATTTGCACGAGAGGCTTAAGGATATTATAAAGATAGAAGATGAGGCCTTGCGTCTTAATGCCGGAAAGGGTAAGCCTGTATTGATTGAATTTGTGAGCGCAAACCCTACTGGTTCGCTTTCGGTTGCCCATGCCCGGCAGGCGGCTGTCGGAGACGCGCTCTCTAATATTCTGGAATTTACAGGGTTTAAGCCGGAAAAAGAATACTATCTTAATGATGAAGGAAACCAGATTACAATACTTGGAAAATCCGTAGAATTCAGGATAAGGGAGTTATCCGGAGAAATAATAGAATTTCCTGAGAATTATTACCAGGGAGAGTATGTATACGATATAGCCAAAGACGCGATTAAAAGAAAAATACCGGTTTCTGAATTGGGCGATTTTGCCGCGGGGCATATTTTATCCATTATAAAAGAAGAGTTGGATGCTTTTGGGGTAGAATTTGATTACTGGTATTCCCAGAAGGAGCTGACTAGAAGCGGTAAAATCGAGGCTGCCTTTGATTCATTAAGGAAGAAGGGGTTTTTATATGAAAAAGAAGGCGCCCTCTGGTTTAAGTCTACTGTTTTCGGCGACGATAAGGATAGGGTAGTAATAAAGAGTGACGGTTCCTATACTTATCTTGCCCCCGATATTGCGTATCACGATGATAAATATAAACGCGGATTTAAATGGCTGATTAATCTCTGGGGCCCGGATCATCACGGGTATATTAACAGGCTTAAAGCTTCCATAGCGGCATTCGGACGGGAGCCAGAATCTTTATCAATATTAATAGTGCAGCTGGCGACTATTTTCCGGGCAGGGAAACCCGTACAGATGTCTACCCGCCGGGGAGAGTATATAACCTTAAGAGAGGTCTTAGAAGAAGTAGGTAAAGACGCAGCCAGGTTCTTTTTTATGTCAAGGCGCATATCCAGCCATCTTGATTTTGATCTAGATATTGCCAAGAAACAGACATCAGAGAATCCTGTATATTATGTACAATATGCCTACGCCCGTATATATAGTATTTTACGCAACAGCTCAGTGAAATTGAATAAAAACGCAGATATCTCTCTGCTTCGGGAAAATGAGGAGGTTATTTTAATCAAGAAGCTTCTTCAGCTTCCGTTGATTCTGAACGTATGTTTGAATACGCAGGACCCTTATATGGTTACAGTTTACCTTCAGGAGCTGGCAGAGGTATTCCATAAATTTTACGACCGGCACCGTGTTTTAACGGACGACGAAGCGCTTACTCAAGCCAGGCTCTCTTTGATTGACGGAGTAAGGGTGGTGATAGGCACCGGCCTAAATTTATTAGGTATTTCTTGCCCCCAGCAGATGTAAGCTATGCATTCCCATAAGATACTCAATTTTTTCCCGCTTAACACGCATCTCCAGGAACAATTAAGCAAAGAATTAAATATATCTAAAGTCCTCTCCCAGATTTTGGTGAACCGCGGGATAACTTCTGTGCGCCAGGCAGATGATTTTCTAAATGTAAGTTATCAGCAGCTGCTGGACCCTTTTTTATTCGCCGATATGCGCAAGGCAGTCCAAAGAATCAAACAGGCATTAAGAAAAAAAGAAAAGGTGATGATTTTTGGGGATTATGATGTTGATGGCATTACTAGCGTTGCTATCTTAAGCAATACCTTAAAAAAATCTGGGTTGGATATCCAACATTATATGCCGCATCGGGTAAAAGAGGGATATGGATTAAGCAAGGATATCTTAAGACTTGCTAAAGATAAAGGCTTTAGCCTTCTTATAACAGCTGATTGCGGGATAAGCAATATACGGCAGATTGCCCAATTAAAAGATCATAACATCGATACGATCATAACGGATCATCATGAACCGCATGGTGATTCTCTACCCGCGGCCTTAGCTATTATCAACCCTAAATTAAAAGGAAGCGCCTATGGATACCGTGAACTAGCAGGCGTAGGGGTTGCTTATAAACTATGCCAGGCAGTATCAGGATTGCCATTAATCGAAGAGCTGGATTTAGTTGCTATAGGTACAGTTGCCGATGTTGTCCCTTTAACCGGAGAGAACCGCGTAATTGTCAAAGAAGGGTTGAAGGTTTTGCCTAGAACTAAGAGGCCCGGGCTTAAGGCTCTAATAGAAAAATCCGGGATACGCGCTAATAAATTCACCCCTACTTTTATAAGTTTTATTCTAGCCCCGCGTTTAAATGCCGCAGGCAGAATGGATTCAGCGGAGGTATCTTTGCGCCTGCTGACGAGCAGTGATGCCCGGCAGGCACAAGAGTTAGCTTCTGTCCTAGAGCAGCATAATCGCACGCGCCAACGCATAGAATCTAAAATCTTAGAAGAGGCAGAGGCGATTATCAACAAAGAGGTTAATTTTAAGGAGCATAAGGTAATTGTGGTAGCTAAGGAGGATTGGCATCAGGGCGTATTAGGTATAGTAGCTTCTAAGCTGGCAGATAGGTTTTACCGGCCGGTTATCGTTATCTCTTTAGATGAAGATGTATGTAAAGGTTCGGGCAGGTCGATAAAAAATTTTCACCTTTTTAACGCGCTAGGAGAATGCAGTGAATTCTTAAATGCCTTTGGCGGGCACGCCCATGCCGTAGGGCTTACGATTACCCGCGATAGTATCGATGAGTTTAAGGGTAGTATCAATCGTCTAGCGCACAAGAAATTATCTCTTGAGGATTTATTGCCAAGCTTAGATATTGATATGGAGTTATTGCTTTCGGATTTGGATGATAAGTCAGTTTCGGAGTTAGACAGGCTTATGCCTTTTGGTGCGGCAAATATCGAGCCCTTATTTTTTACGCGGGGGCTTAAACTGAAGGGCGAACCCAAGAGCTTAGCCCGGGAAACCCTGAAGTTTTATGCCACAGACGGCAGGGATACCCGTGAAGTTATAGGTTTCGGGATGAATTCATTTAAGGCGGATCTTCAGGAAGCTAAGGTTTTTGATTTGGTTTATACCGCGCGTATGGATAGCTGGCAGGATGAGGTTTCCGTGATTTTAGAGGCTAAAGATATATTCTTCAGGTAGCTGATCTAGGCCTTCTTAAATTTACCTTTTTTGATACACTTGGCGCAAACGTAAACTCTTTTAGGATGACCGTCAATAATAATACGCATCTTTTGCAGGTTAGGAAAGAATTTACGCATAGTCCAGCGGCTGATTTTAGAACCTGTGCCGCCTTTAGCTTTATATTGGCCCTTGCGGGTTACTGTTTTACCTTTAAGTTCGCCTTTTTTGCATAATGCACATTTTTTAAGCATATTGAATACTCCTTAATTATTGGTTAAATAAGTATACTTGAATTTGAGATATTGTCAAGATAGAATATAAGGTATGGATAATAAGATACTGGAAGGTTTAAATCAAGAGCAGCTTCAGGCAGTGGAGCACAAAGAAGGCCCGCTCTTGATCATTGCAGGCGCCGGCACCGGCAAGACGCGCGTTATCAGCCGCAGGATCTCTTGGCTTATTACAGAAGGGTTAGCTAAGACTGACGAGATATTGGCGCTTACTTTTACTGATAAGGCGGCCAAAGAGATGCAGGAGCGCGTGGATATACTGCTCCCTTACGGATATACTGATATCTGGGTTTCTACCTTTCATGCTTTTGGCGATAAGCTATTGAGGGAAAATGCGCTTCTATCAGGGTTAAATCCTGATTTTAAGGTTTTAACGCAGTCAGAGGCAGCAGTATTCTTCCGTGAGCATATTTTTGAATTTAACTTAAGTTATTTCCGTCCGCTAGCAGACCCTACGCGTTTTATCGAAGCGATGATTTCTTTCTTTAGCCGCGCCAAAGATGAGGATATATCCCCGGAAGAATATTTTAAATACGCTCAAGATTTCTCAATTCAGGCTAAGCATAAGAAAGATGATGCAGCGGTGCAGGAGGAGGCAAATTTACAGATGGAGGTTGCTCAGGCCTATGTAAAATATCAGGGGCTCTTAGCGCAGGAAGGCCTGCTTGATTTCGGGAACCAGTTTTATATGGCGCTTGAGCTTTTGCGCAATCACCCGGTGGTCTTGAAGAGATACCAAGAACAGTTCAAGTATATACTGGTGGACGAGTTTCAGGATACGAATTTCGCGCAGTTTCAGATTATAAAACTGCTGTCCGCAGCTAATAAAAACATTACGGTTGTTGCTGATGATGACCAATGTATTTATCGATGGAGGGGCGCAGCTTACAGCAATATTCTTAATTTTGATAAGGAGTATCCTAAGGCAAAAAAGATAAGCCTTATTAAGAATTACCGTTCAACCCAGCCGATACTGGATTCAGCCTACAGGCTTATTCAGAATAATAACCCGGAACGATTTGAGGTAAAGGCGGGTATTAATAAGCGTTTGGTAGGGTTGGCTAAAGAGGGCAGGGTTCCGGAGCACCTGCATTTTGATACTATATCTACCGAGGCCGATAATGTTGCGGTGATTATAAAAGAAAAAGTTAGGGAGGGCGGTTTTAAATACCGTGATTTTGCGATTCTTGTGCGCTCTAATTCAGATGCGGATAGTTTTCTGAAGGCATTGAATATGCAGAATATCCCATGGCAGTTTAGCGGAAACCAGGGGCTTTATTCCAGGGAAGAGGTGCGTTTATGCATAAATTTCCTGCGGGTTATCGCAAATCCGTCTGATTCGTTAAGCCTTTATTACCTGGCAAGCTCGGAAATTTATCCTATAAAGTTAGTGGACCTGGCGCTATGCAATCATTACGCAAGGCGCAAGAACAAATCTCTTTATTCTGTATTTAAGGAGATTGATTCTATAGCGGATTTAGAGAGCTTAAGTTTAGAGTCAAAGGAAACGGTTAGAAACCTCATTTCCGATATCGATAAGTATTTGAAAGTTTCGCGCGAAGAAACTACCGGAAGGCTTTTATACACTTTTCTTACGGGCACTTCTTATTTAAAGAGATTAACCAGGGAACAGAGCCTTGAGAATGAAAATAAGATTCAAAATCTGGCGAAGTTTTTTAGCCATGTAAGGGATTTTGAAACGGTTGCCAGAGAAGACCGGGTAATAATTTTTGTAAACTACCTGAATCTTTTAATTGAGGCAGGGGATGATCCGCCCACTGTTGAGGCAGACTTAGATTCCGATGCGGTAAATGTGCTGACAATACATAAGGCAAAAGGCCTGGAATTTCGGGTTGTATTCTTAGTTAGCCTTGTGCAGGGGCGTTTTCCCTGGCCTAAGAGAGGCGGTGGTATTGAGCTGCCGGATGTCTTAATTAAAGAGGTTTTGCCCACAGGAGATTTCATATCCAGGAAGAGCGCCGGCTTTTCTATGTAGGTATAACCCGGGCAAAAGAAGAGTTATATTTGACCAGCGCAGAAGACTACGGTGGGAAGCGTTTGCGAAAGGTAAGCCAGTTTGTTTTTGAGGCACTGGGGGAAGAGGCTAATGATAGAGAAAAAAAGAAGTCGAGCGCAATAGAGGCTATCGAGCGTTTTAAACCCAGGAAGGAATCGGCCAAGTCCCCGGGTAAGGTAGAGAAGAAACCAATCTCGTTATATTATTACCAGATTGATGATTACAAGACTTGCCCTCTAAAGTATAAATATGTGAATATCCTGCGCGTTCCGATCATGGAGCATCATACGGTGATTTACGGCCGGGCAATGCATGATGCGGTGAGCAAATACTATCAGTATAAGATATCAGGGAGGAGGATGGATTTGGCAGATATACTTAATGCCTTTAGGGTTAGCTTTGACCCCGAAGGCTTTATTGATCTAGAACATCAGAAAGAGCGCTTGCGTGTGGGAGAGGATGCTTTAACCAGATTTTTTAAAGATGAAGAAAAGCGCAATATTAAGCCCAAATTTATCGAAGAGCTTTTTAATTTTAAATTCCACGATATAAAGATTACCGGACGTTTTGATAGGGTAGATGAGGAAGCTGAAGGGGATGTTATTGTCGACTTTAAGACTTCAGATATAAAGCATCAGAAAGATGCGGATAAGCGCGTAAAGGAGAGCAGCCAGCTTATTCTTTACTCTTTTGCCTACCAGAGTATTTTTGGCAGGCTCCCAAAGAAAGTCTCCTTGTATTTCCTTGAATCAGGAATTATCGGTTCGACAGAGATAGCCGGCGAAGATTTGGATAAAATCAAAGAGGATATTCTTGAGGTTGCCGAAGGTATACGAAAAGAGTCTTTTGAAGCTTCACCGGCGTATATGTCATGCAACTATTGTGCATATAATCAGATCTGTCCTTACGCAAAAACGAATTAGAAAAATATTTATGGAATGGAAACTAAAATAGGGCATTTAAAAGTCTGTATCTTTAAGATTAAGAACCGCGCGGGTTATGCTGCCGTTTGTTGTGACCATTTAACGGAAGGAAAAACATCCGAAGAGGCTTACGACCGGATGGTTAAGGCCTTGCGCAGGAGTAACCGGAAAGAGCCACTGTAGTCTTTATTAAATAATTCAGAAAGATTGTTGTTGTATTAATCCGGTTTTAGTTATACAATGAACACCTATAAAAAGGAGAGACGATGGTTGAACGCAGCGAGTTTAAAGGAAAGCCGGTTTTAGTAATAAAGAGAGACGAAAATGATCAATATCCGTTTTCCTTCGGCCTTAGCAAGGCCAGGCTGATATTGGAGAATATTGAGGAAATAAAAAGTTTTGTAGAAGAGTCAAAACAGCAATAAGGAAATAAAATATTTGCGGTGTTGACTTCAACAGAAAAATATCGTATAATAATACAATAAATGTTAGGGGGTGAGAGGATTTGGTTTTAGTAAAAGAAAACAAAGCAAAAATCATCGATAATTTCAAAATTCACGCAAGGGATACGGGTTCAGCCGAAGTTCAGATTGCTATTTTGACTGAGAGGATCAATCTCTTAGGAGGACATTTTAAGCTCCACAAGAAAGATTTCAATTCCCGCCGCGGTTTGCTTACATTAGTAGGCACGCGCCGCCGGCTCCTCAACTATCTCAAGAATAAGGATGTCAAGAAATACGAAGAGGTTCTAGGCAAACTTAACTTGAGAAAGTAAACTAAAGGATTAATTATAAATAATATGAGCGATGATAAACTGAAGATTATATTTGGAGAACGCGATTTAACCTTAGAGACAGGCAGAATCGCCAAGCAGGCAAACGGTTCCGTAACTATAACTTACGGCGGGACTGTTGTCTTGGCTACAGCCTGTATGTCGCGCGAGATAAGGGAAGGCCGCGATTTTTTCCCGCTTACCGTAGAGTATCAGGAGAAGACTTATGCAGCCGGGAGGATCCCCGGTGGATTTTTCAAAAGGGAAGGAAGGCCTTCTGAGAGCGAGATTCTTACTGCCCGCCTGATAGACCGCCCTATAAGACCGCTTTTCCCGAAAGGATTATTTAACGATGTCCAGTTAATGGCAATTGTTTTATCCAGCGATGGGCAGAATGATCCGGATGTTCTTGCTGTTAACGCGGCTTCAGCAGCCTTAGGCATATCTGATATACCTTTTTACGGTCCGCTCGTTGCTTGCCGTGTAGCTAGAGTTTCAGGCGAGCTGGTGATAAATCCTACATATGCCCAGCTGGAGACTTCGGATTTAGAAGTAGTGATAGCTATGAATAACAAAGGTATTGTTATGCTTGAGTCAAAGGGAAAAGAGATTTCTGAAGAAGATTACCTTGAGGCTGTTAAATTCGGCCAGGGGCATTTAAAAGAACTGATATTAATGCAGGAAGAATTCACCAAAAAATACGGCCGGAAGAAAATGGCTGTTGAGCTTAAAGAAACGCCCGCTGATTTAAAAGCTAAAGTTGAAGAGCTCTCGTGTGAGCGCCTGAAAGAAGTTTATTCTCTCGGCAAGAAAGAAGACCGTGAAGAATCCGTCCACCTTTTAACTAAAGAATTGGAGGAAAAACTTACGCTTGAAGGTTATTCTGTTGATCAGATAAGAATGGCGCTTTCGGGGGTTGAGGAAGAGGAAGTTAGAAATAAAATACTTAAACAGGGCCAGCGTTTAGACGGCCGGGGTTTTAAAGATGTGCGTCCGATTACCTGCGAAGTTTCTGTGTTGCCGTGCACACACGGTTCAAGCGTATTTACGCGGGGCCAGACCCAGAGTCTCTGCGTTACTACTTTAGGCACAGGCGAAGACGAGCAGATGATTGAGGCGTTAGAAGGAGAAAAATATAAGAATTTCATGCTGCATTATAGCTTTCCTCCTTTTAGTGTGGGGGAAACCGGGCCCGTACGCGGTCCTGGAAGAAGAGAGATAGGGCATGGCGCCCTGGCAGAAAAAGCATTACTTGCGGTAATGCCACCAAAAGAGAAATTCCCTTATACGGTAAGAGTGGTCTCTGAGATTTTAGAATCAAACGGGTCTTCGAGTATGGCAACGGTTTGCGCCGGGGCGCTCTCACTTATGGATGCGGGCGTGCCGATTAAGGCGCCTGTAGCCGGTATAGCTTTAGGCCTAATAAAAGACGGGGATAAAGAGCTCATACTTACTGATATCGCAGGACTAGAAGACCATTTTGGGGATATGGATTTTAAGGTTGCGGGGACAGAGTCGGGTATGACCGCAGTGCAGTTGGATTTAAAGATTGACGGTATATCTATAGAATTATTAAGTAGATGTCTGGCTCAGAGTAAAGAGGCTAGGTTGTTTATTCTAGGAAAGATGAATGACGCTTTATCAAAACCGCGTGAAGAATTATCCAGTTATGCCCCGCGTATTGATGTCTTAAAGATAAATACCGAGAAGATCGGAGAGCTTATCGGCCCGGGAGGGAAGAATATTAAAGCGATTATTGCGGCTACCGGGGCAAGCGTAGATATCAAGGATGACGGTACGGTTTTAGTCGGTTCTACTGACGCTGCGAAGTCAGAATCGGCAATTAAGATGATTAAGGCGATCACCGATGATGTAGAGGTTGGGCGTATTTATACGGGTAAGGTAAAGCGCATAATGCCATTTGGCGCTTTCTGCGAGATTGCTCCCCGTAAAGAAGGCCTGGTGCATGTATCGGAGCTATCAGATAAATTCGTCAAGAGCGTAGAGGAAGTAGTCAAGCTCGGCGATGAAATAAAGGTTAAGGTTATAGGCATAGACGAATTAGGCAGGATAAATTTAAGTAAGAAACAAGCCGATAGTCTTTAGGTATAAATTAGGCAGTGAGAGAAAAAAGGATAAATGAAATAAAGGGCGTACTGCTTGTTGCGGTTGGCATAATGGTTTTAGCCAGCCTCATAAGGTTTGAGCGCCTCGATTTGCCGCTTTACACTTCACACCCGAACTTCCCCACTAAAAACCTTTTAGGAATATTTGGCGCGTATCTCGGAGAGCTAATCGTATTCTTGTTCGGCAGGCCGACCAGTTTAGTGCTGCCTGTATTAATTATTCTCTTGGGAGTAAAATTTTTCCGCCAGGAAAAGCCGTATTTAAGCATTCCTAGGGTTTCTGGTATGTTTGTTTTGCTTGTTTCTATAAGTTCCGTCATCGGGATGTTCAATCTCTCTAATGAAAGCGCAAGGCTTTATTATTCCGGTCTTTTCGGTGCTTTGTCATCCAGGTTTGTAACTGCTTATTTTAGCCGATTAGGCGGCTTTATTATATTCATTACTTTTGCCATTCTTTCTTTAGCCCTGGTTACTGAGACTTTAATTTCATCTTTGTTTACGCGGTATAAAGAACACCTGAAGTTTCTGCTATCCGCAATATTTAAACAGAGGCAAAGACCCAAAACTAAAATCTTTGAGAAGAAGGATTCCTTTTTAGTTTCCCTTAAGCAGAAGCAAGAAAAAGAACTTTCGTCCCCGTTGCCTTTTAAGCCTCAGTTGGCTATTAAGCCGAAGATCCAAATTAAACCTAAGCCTGTTGCACCAGAAGTTAAGGTAAGGCAGCAGGAATTAAAAATAGGCGATTATCATCTTCCTTCCCTGGATTTATTAGACGTTCCTCCTCCTCCTGAAGAAAGACAGATCAAGGAAGACTTAGAGGGTAATGCCAGGGTGTTAGAGGATACCCTAGGTGACTTTGGGATAGTAGCCAGGGTAACGGATATCGAACGCGGACCCATAATTACCCGCTATGAATTGGAGCCTGCTCCCGGGGTGAAGTTAAGCCGTATTGTAACTTTAAGCGATGATATTGCTTTGAATATGAAGGCGCAGTCGGTTAGGATTCTTGCGCCTATTCCCGGTAAAGACAGGGTAGGCATAGAGGTCCCCAATACCCAGGGGAGCTTTGTTTATTTAAAAGAAGTATTTTCAGCCGGAGAATTTCAGACAAGTAAAGCTGCCCTGACCCTTGCTTTAGGAAAAGATATTACCGGAAAGCCTATCGTGACCGACCTAGACGATATGCCTCATCTTTTGATTGCCGGGACTACTGGTTCAGGAAAAACAGTTTGCGTTAACTCCCTGATTTTATCTTTGATTTTCAGGAATTCTCCCGCGGAATTAAAATTTGTGATGATTGATCCTAAGATGGTCGAGCTTATGCCTTTTAACGGTTTGCCTCATCTTTTATGCCCTGTGGTTACTGATTCAAAAAAAGCTTATACCGCGCTTAACTGGGTAGTTGGAGAAATGGAGGAGCGCTATAGGCTTTTAGCTAAAGTAAGCGCCAGAAATATAGAAGCATATAACGAAAAGCAGGAGAAGCTTCCTTATATAGTCGTTATTGTCGATGAATTTGCCGACCTTATGAACGTTGCCCGTGATCAGACCGAGACAGCGGTCCAGCGCTTAGCGCAATTATCCCGCGCTGTCGGCATACATCTTATTCTTGCTACTCAAAGGCCATCAGTAAATGTTATTACCGGGGTAATTAAAGCAAATTTACCTGCGCGCATTTCATTTAAGGTCGCATCAAAGGTTGATTCGCGCACGGTATTAGATATGAACGGAGCGGATAAGCTTTTGGGCAAAGGGGATATGCTTTTCTTGCGTCCGGGAGAGTCAAAACCCGTGCGCATACAGGGTGCATTGGTGGGGGATAAAGAAATAGAGAGAGTGGTAGGTTTTATAAAGTCTCAGGCAGAACCGGTATATGACGAACAGATATTGAAAGAAAAAGAGAAATCCAGGATAAATAGCTCGGAAAAGGACGAATTTTATGATGAGGCGGTTAAAGTTGTAATGGAGAGCAATCAAGCCTCGGTATCTATACTCCAGAGGAGGATGCGTTTAGGTTATACGCGGGCCGCCAGGATTATAGATATGATGGAGCAGGAGGGTTTAGTCGGGCCTTTTGAAGGTAGTAAACCTCGCAGGATCCTGATTGACCGTGAAGCCTGGTTAAAAGATACCGTAGCGCGCATTGAAGGTAAAGAAGAATGAACAACGAATCGTTAAGCGAAAGATTAAAAAGAGCGCGTAAAGAGAAAGGGCTGACGTTAGAAGAGCTGCAGAAGAAAACGCGGGTGCATATTAACATCCTCAAGGCCATAGAAGGAGAGGCGCTTACAAATTTAAGTCCGGTATATTTAAAGGGGTTTATCAAGATCTACTGCAAGGCGCTAGGGCTTGATTATAAGGGTTATGTCCCGGATTATAAGGAGCCTTCTCCGGGAATCATTACAAGATCCAGGAAAAGTTCTGATTCTTTTCTAAAGAGCGCCGGCATAAAGCTGAATTCTTTGAAGCCTAACCGTAAGGTCAGGGGTTTTATTGTAGTATTATTTTCCGGTTTATTATTAGTAATATTTTTATTTAGAATCGCTGGTTGTATATCTTCGAGAAAGGCAGAGAAGGCGGAATCTAATGATAGGCAGGAGGTTAAAGCCACTGCATCTTCGCAAACATTATCTTCGGCTATACCAAAAGAAGCTTTTGGGGGTATAAGGCTGGTCATAAGCGCTAAAGAAAGGTGCCTTATTTTTGTCAAGGTAGATGGGAAGGTAGCTTTTCACCGGGTCCTTGAAAAAGGCAGGTCTAATACCTGGAAAGCAAAAGAGAGGATAGAGCTCTCTTTGGGTAATGCCTCTGCCGTAGAGATAATCGTCAACGGACAGCGCTTTGCAAATTTAGGCAACAAAAGAAGAGGCCAGCCGTTAAACAATATAATTATTACCGAAAAAGACGGCCTGAAGATTCCTCGGTGAAAAGGAAGATTGGAGTATTGAGTTTAGGCTGTCCGAGGAATCTGGTTGATTCCGAGAATATCTTAAGCCGGCTGTTAAATAAGGGTTACGAAATAGTTGACATAGATAAAGCGCAGGTTGCATTGGTAAATACGTGTGCGTTTATCAAAGAGGCTAAAGAAGAGTCAATAGGCGTAATCCTGGATTTGATAGATTTCAAGAAACAGGGCAAGGTTGACAAGATAATTGTTTACGGCTGTTTAGCGCAACGTTATAAATATGCGCTATCTAAAGAATTCCCGGAGGTGGACGCTTTTATAGGCAGGGTCTCCCTTGATGCAGGCATTAGCGGGTTTACTCTTACTCCTAATCATTATGCATATCTTAAGATATGCGAAGGCTGCATTAATCTGTGTAGTTTTTGTATTATCCCTAAGATTAAAGGGAAATTATCCAGTCTCCCTGTAGATTCGATACTGAGCAAGGTAGATGCGTTTGACAGGCAGGGGATTTCGGAATTAAATATTGTCGGGCAGGATATTACCGGTTTTGGCATAGATTTAAAACCCCGCACTTCTCTTGAGAAACTTCTTAAAGAGATAATAAAGAAATCAAGGCATATAGGATGGATAAGGCTTTTGTATCTTTATCCGGAGAGATTGAGCGTAGAGTTATTAAAAATAATCCGTGATGAAGGCAAAATTTGCAAATATATTGATTTGCCGGTGCAGCATATTAATAATCGTATCTTAAGGCTTATGAATAGAAGGACTTCTAGGTATAGGATTTTACGGCTAATTGACAGGATACGTAAGATTATCCCTGATGTTGCCTTACGCACGAGTATAATTGTCGGTTTCCCCGGGGAGACAGATAAGGAATTCAAAGAGCTCTTAATGTTTGTAAAAAACATTAAGTTTGAGAGATTGGGGGCATTCCGGTATTCTCGAGAAGAAGGGACAAGGGCTTATGGTTTGCCGGGCCGAGTCCCGGAAGAAGTCAAATCAATCCGGTTTAATCAGATTATGTCTTGCCAGCAGGAGGTTTCGCGTTTGGTTAATAACAGATTTATGGGGAAAAAAATAAAGGTTTTAGTTGATGAATGCACGAATGACGGATATCTTGGGCGTACTCAATTTGACGCCCCTGAAGTAGACGGGTTAGTTTATATACAGTCTGACCGCAGGCTTTATCCCGGTGATTTTGTAAACGTAAAGATTAAAGATACTTTGGAGTATGATTTAGTCGGGGAGGTGTAAAAATGAATTTAGCCAACAAGTTGACAATGATGAGAATTCTGCTTACTTTTGTGTTCATGATTGTTTTCTCTCGTCAGGGGCTATTGCCTAAAATTTTTGCCCTGGTTATATTTAGCGCCGCGGCGTTATCGGATTTATTTGACGGGATGATTGCCAAAAAGAATAATATGGTAACTGATTTTGGCAGGCTCATGGATCCGATCGCAGATAAGATACTTGTTTTAGCGGCATTCGCCGCTTTTCTGGAGATGCAGCTAATAGAGGCATGGATGTTCGTAATTATTGTTTCTAGGGAGATATTAATTACCTCTTTAAGGCTTTTTGCGCTTAATAAAGGCAAGATACTCTCTGCTGTGCGCGCCGGTAAACATAAAACATTCTTTCAAATGGCAGTAATATTCTATATTTTAGGTTTTATTGTAGTTAAGGAGTCGGTTAAAACCTATTCTGTCTGGAATCCGGTCTGGGAGGATTATTTCCGTAAGAGTATAGGAGTCCTTATGCTCTTTACCGTAGGCCTAACCCTTTACTCAGGCGTATCTTATCTATGGGAAAACCGTAAAGTTATTACTAAGTTATAATGACAAAATTCATTGTAAAGTTATTAAGTACTTTCTTTTTTATCGGTTATCTTCCGTTTATCCCCGGTACCTTCGGAAGTTTGGCGGGCCTTCTTTTGTTTGTTTTTTTCAAAGTGAATTCTTTAAACCATCTGTTGCTGACTCTAATAACTATGGTTATTGGATTTTTGGTTGCTGGCAGGGCAGAAGAGGTAATTGGAAGAAAAGATCCTCCTTGTGTTATCAGAGATGAGGTCTCCGGTATGCTATTAAGCCTGCTATTTTTACCTTACGATATAAGAATATTAGTTATCGCTTTTATGCTTTTTCGTATCCTGGACACGCTTAAGCCTTTTCCCTCGGGTAGGCTTGAGAGGCTGAAGGGCGGAGCGGGCATTATGGCGGATGATTTAATCGCAGGGGTTTATACCAATATTATCCTTCAGGTGGTTTTAAGGGTTATCTCTTTTAATGCTTCATAAACTGGAGCGTCAGGAGCCAGGGTACTCTTAAACACTGTAATTTTATCTGCAATAAAATTAAATTTTTCGTTCGCAAACTCATCTTTTAAGTTTTTTAAGTTTTTGATGATCGCCGGTTTACTTGCCGAAAACTTTATCCTGCCAAGAGTAACGTGCGAGTAAAATTCTCTGTTTTCTCTAGATATCCCAAGCCTTCCAAGTTTATTTTCTAATTCCAGGGCGATATCCCGGGTTTCCTTATCACCTTCATTTATCCCTGCCCAGATTATCCTGGGGTAGCTAGGGTTAGGAAATACGCCAAGAGTTGAAAAGGCTATATTAAACTGAAACCTATCCCGCGCTATTTCTTCGGTCATTTTAATTACCATTTTTAGTTTATCTTGGTCGATCTCGTTGATGAATTTAAGCGTAAGATGTATATTCCCAGGAGTAACCCATTTTACGTCCGTCGTGAATTTCTTTAGTCTATCCTGTACCCGGGAAAGCCTAGTTTTAATATCTTGCGGTAATTCAATTGCGATAAATGCCCTCATTTAAATATTAAAAAGATGACGTTAGCAGGATTAAGGATTTAAGGCAGGCATTTCTCCTTATTGAAGAACGGCTGCCGGGGAGTATAAATTTCTTACAAATTGTTTTGCCTTTTTTTGATAACGCAATAAATACTGTGCCCACGTTTTTATCCATAGTTGCCCCGCTGGGGCCGGCAATCCCGGTAATGCCTATGCCGAAATCAGATCCAGCTAGCCTGCGGATAGATTCTGACATCTTTTTTGCTACTTCTTTTGAAACTGCGCCTTTTTTAAAGATGAGCTTAGGGGGTACCTTGAGTATTTTTATCTTTGCGCGGTTATCGTATGCAACTATTCCTAAAAGAAAGTATCTCGAACTACCGGGTTTCTCAGTAAGGGTCTTTGAAAGTAGCCCGCCGGTGCAGGATTCGGCAGTTGCTATAGTTTTGCGGTTTTTTGATAGGGTTTTATGTATGTATCTTAAAAGGTTCCTCATGCTCTAGGCACATTATATCCTTTTTTAGCCCCTTGACAAGATTAGTTTTTATGATATACTCAATCTTCAGTTAATCTTCAGGGCAGGGTGAGATTCCCGACCGGCGGTTAAGCCCGCGAGTCTGCCAGAAACAGCGGTTGACAGATCTGGTAAAAATTCCAGAGCCGATAGCTATAGTCTAGATGGAAGGAGATTAAGAGGTCCTATGCCCGAAGATTACTTCGGGTTTTTTATTGAAAGGGGTCCTATGCTTAATACCATACCGGAAATACTTGAAGAATTAAGAAATGGGAAAATGGTAATTGTGGTTGATGATAAAACGCGCGAGAATGAAGGAGATTTGATTATGGCTGCCTCTTTCGTCAAGGCAGAACACATAAATTTTATGGCGAAATTCGGGCGCGGGCTTATATGTGTCCCCATGGAAGAGGGAAGGCTTAATTCTTTAGGGTTAGGTCCGATGTTAAAGGAAAATAATGTTATTCATCAAAATGATCCATTTTCTACTGCTTGGGTTATATCAGTAGATGCTGCTTTGGGGGTTACTACCGGAATATCCGCGTATGATCGTTGCCGTACTATAGAGGTTTTAGTTGACCCTCAGGCTAACCCAGAAGATTTAGTGCGGCCGGGACATATTTTTCCGTTAAGGGCACGCTCAAGAGGCGTATTGGTACGCGCGGGGCATACCGAGGCAGCGGTTGATCTTACGCGTCTTGCCGGGCTTTATCCCGCAGGAGTTATATGCGAGATAATGAATGACGATGGTAGCATGAGCCGTATGCCGCAACTCTTGGAATTTTCCAGGAAACATAGCCTGAAGATTTGTTCTATAACCAATCTTATTGAATATCGACGCAAGTCCGAGAAGTTAGTCGAGAGGCTGGCCGAAACGATTATTCCTACAGAATTTGGAGAGTTTAAACTTATCATTTTCCGGGATTTTACGAATAATAAGATTCATACTGTGCTTACAGCTGGTAGCTGGGGAGAAGAGCCGGTTTTGGTACGCGTGCATTCAGAATGCCTGACCGGAGATGTCTTCGGATCTTTACGTTGTGATTGCGGCAAGCAATTGGCTAAGGCAATGCAGGCCATATCCTTAGAAGGGAAGGGGGTTATACTTTATATGAATCAGGAGGGCCGCGGTATAGGGCTTGTGGACAAGATCCGTGCTTATAGCCTTCAGGATAAAGGTATGGATACGGTTGAGGCAAATGAGGCCTTGGGGTATAAACCTGATTTGAGGGATTATGGGATAGGCGCTCAGATTCTAGTGGACCTGGGCGTAAAAAATATACGGCTTTTTACCAATAATCCCCGTAAGATTATAGGTTTGGAAGGATATGGGCTCCGTGTAGTTGAGAGAGTGCCTTTAGAGGTTAAGCATAATCCTTCAAACTACAGATACTTAAAAACTAAGAAAGAAAAACTAGGGCATAATTTAAGTTTGGAATAAAAAAGGAGGATGGGATGATAAAGGTAATAGAGGGCAATTTAATTGCTAAAGGGAAAAAGTTTGGTCTTGTTGTTTCGCGCTTCAATGATTTTATGACTAAAGAATTAGTAGCAGGTTGTACTGATACGCTTATTAGGCACGGAGTATCAGAGCAGGAGATCGTTATATCCTGGGTTCCGGGTGCCTTTGAGATACCGCTCGTTGCCGAGAAAATGGCGAAGACAAAGTCTTATGATGCTGTTATTTGCCTTGGGACAATTATCCGGGGCGCAACGCCGCACTTTGATTATATTGCTTCAGAGGCGGCCAAAGGAATAGCCAGGGCTTCTTCTGACACGGGTATCCCGGTAGTATTCGGCGTTATTACTGCTGATACAATTGAGCAGGCAGTGGAACGGGCAGGGACTAAGGACGGCAATAAAGGCCGCGATGCTGCGTTATCAGCGATTGAAATGGCAAATCTTATTGAGAAGATTAAATAATGCGCAAGAGAACGCTTGCCCGAGAATTTGCTATGCAGGTTCTTTATCAGGTGGATATTACCAAGGACTCCTATGATACTGCTCTTGATAATTTTTGGTTATCCCATAGCGCAGAAGTGGTTGATGAAGAAGTTAAGGTTTTTTCTTCCAGGCTTGTCCAGGGGGTGATGGCGCACCTTGAGGAGATTGACAAGAAAATCTCTGAATATGCTCAAAACTGGCAGCTGAAACGTATGGCGATAGTTGATAGGAACATAATGCGCATGGGATGTTTTGAGCTTGTTTTTTGCGATGATATTCCTTCCAAAGTTTCTATTAACGAAGCGGTTGAGCTTGCTAAAAAATTCTCCGGAGAAGAATCGGGTAAGTTTGTGAATGCTATTCTTGACAAGATAAAGTCGGAGAATGAGAAGTGAAATTCGCGGATTTACACCTTCATACCAACTTCTCAGACGGTACGTATACGCCGGCTGAGCTGGTAAAAAAAGCCTTAGATGCCGGGCTTTCTTGTATTGCTTTAACTGATCATGACACCGTAGGCGGAATTCCTGAGACAATTGCTGCGGCTAAGCCTTTAGGTCTTGAGGTGCTACCCGGTATAGAAATTAGCTCTGAATATAAATCCCGCGAAGTACATATACTGGGTTATCTAATAGATTATAATTCTTGCATGTTATTGGATAAATTGGCAGTTTTAAAGAAGAACAGGATTGAGCGTATATACAGGATAACCGAGAAATTAAATGCCCTTGGAATTGGTTTAAAAGCACAGGATGTCTTTGATATTTCAAAGGGCGCTGTCCCCGGTAGGCTGCACGTTGCCCGTGCCTTGGAATCCCGGGGTTTTATCGGATCAATACACGAGGCTTTTAATAAATATATAGGCGATAACGGACCGGCCTATAGCTTGGGTTTTCGTTTCAGCCCGCAGGAGGCAATTAAATTTATACGGGATAATGCGGGTATTCCGGTTCTTGCGCATCCGTATATATTAGATGACGAGGAATTAATCCCGGAGTTTATAAAATTGGGGATTATGGGTTTAGAGGCTTATTATCCGGAGCATTCGCAAGGCGAAACTAATTTCTATCTGAATTTAGCCAATGACCACAATCTTTTAGTTACCGGAGGTTCTGACTGCCATGGTAGCGCTAAGCCTCAGGTACGCATTGGATCTATGAAGATTCCTTACGCTTTGGTAGAAAGGTTAAAAGAAACAAAACAAAGTCTTTAAATGAGCATGAAAAGAAACCACGATTTTTATATGGATTTAGCTATGAGGCTTGCTTTGAAGGGAAAGGGCGATACTTATCCAAATCCCATGGTTGGGGCCTTAGTAGTAAAGAGAGGTAGGATTATTGGCAGGGGATTTCATGCAAAGGCGGGATTATCTCACGCAGAGATCATAGCTTTAGATGAGGCAGGCAGCGATGCTAAGGGGTCGACTCTTTATGTAACTTTGGAGCCCTGCGCGCATTTTGGGTTTACCCCGCCTTGCGTAAACAGGATTATTGAAAGCCGGATTAAAGAAGTTATTATAGGCATGGTTGATCCTAATCCGGTTAATAATGGCAGGGGTATTGCAATTTTAAGGCAATACGGCGTTAAGGTTAGAGTAGGTTTTATGGAAGATAAATTAAAGAGGATAAACGAAGTATTTATAAAATATATAACTAAGAAGCTTCCGTTTGTTACGGTTAAAATCGCGCAATCGCTTGACGGGAGGATTGCCACCAGGACGGGAAATTCCAAATGGATTACTTCAGATAAATCCAGGAGGTTTGCCCATATCTTGCGCCAGGATTTTTCCGCAATAATGATAGGGGTTAATACAGTTTTAAGAGACAATCCTAGGCTTAATACCTGGTTTTCTAAGAAACAGCCGGTTAAGATAGTTGTAGATAGCCAGTTGAGCACACCTCAAGAGGCAAGTATTTTTTCTAAAGGCTCAAAGGTTATAATCGTTACTCTGCCGGCTAAGGCTGGCCAGGAGACGGAGAATAGAAAGATACTCGCAGAAAAGGCCAGTATCTTGGAGGTTAAAGAAAAGGCAGGCCAAATAAATCTAAAGGATTGTTTTAAGAAATTATTAAAGATGGGGATATTTAATATACTGGTTGAAGGAGGCGGGACTTTAAACGGTTCGCTTTTTGATGAAGGGCTTGTGGATAAGATCATGTTTTTTATTTCTCCTAAGATTATTGGGGGGAAGGATGCTATTGGTTCGGTGATGGGGCATGGCGCTGCGCTTGTTGAACGCTCCGTAAAAGTAAAAGACTTAAAATTAAAGAAAATAGGAGAAGATTTTTTAATTGAAGGCTACGTTAAATAGGGGTTGTGTTTAAGGTATATCTATGTTCACCGGTATAATTGAAGAACTAGGAATAGTGAGGAGGGTCACCCGGCAGGGGAATATTACCGTACTTGATATTTACGCTTCCAGGGTTAGCGAGGGTACCAAGAAAGGAGAAAGTATCTCTTGTAACGGAACATGTCTTACCGTGGTTAAAGTCAACAAGGATTTACTCTCTTTCGAGGTCATGCCGGAAACAATGAAAACAACTAATTTAAAAGACCTAAAAATTGGAGAAAGGGTTAATCTTGAGCGCAGCTTAAAGCTCGGTGATCGCCTATCCGGGCATTTTGTTTTAGGGCATATTGATTGCGCAGGGATTATCCGTAAGAAAAAAGTTTCTTCTGGTAACCTGATTTTTGAAGTCGCTGTGCCGGAAGAATATATTAAATACTGTTTTCTTAAAGGCTCAGTTGCTGTTGACGGGGTAAGCCTTACTATCCAAGAAATAAAATCCGGCGTATTCAGCGTTTATGTCATTCCGCATACCCTAAAAGAGACCACGTTAAGTTTTAAGGGCTCGTCAGATAAAGTTAATATTGAATTTGATATTCTTGCGAAAAACCAGGGTCGCATCTTATGTTAACTTCTAATTATTGCCAACCTTTGTAATTTCTGTTATACTATAAAATCAATAAATTAGTTTTAAAACGGGGCGTGGCTCAGTTTGGCTAGAGCGCAGCGTTCGGGACGCTGAGGTCGACAGTTCAAGTCTGTCCGCCCCGACTTATATTTTAAGTTTTTCATGAAGAAAGCATTGCGTGCTTTTTATTCCGGTAGAGTTCAGGGAGTAGGCTTCAGGTTTACGGTGCAACGCATCGCCGAAAGACTTAAGGTAACCGGTTGGGCAGAAAATCTTAGCGATGGCAGGGTTGAGGTAATAGCCGAATCAGATGAGGTTAGCCTCAAAGAATTTCTTGTGCAGGTTGGTAATACCTTTAGCCAGTATATCCAGGATGTAGATATCGATTGGGAGCCTGCTACAGGCGCTTTTCATGATTTTAGCATAAGGTTTTAAATGCGGGACATAAAAACTACCATAGAAGCTTTAAGGGAGGAGATACGCCGGCAGGATTATCTCTATTATGTTTTAAGCCAGCCTGAAATATCAGATAAGGAATACGATAGCCTGCTTTTACAACTAAATAAACTTGAAAATAAATACCCGGGACTCAAATCTAAAAATTCTCCTACTATGCGTGTTGCCGGGGGGATTCAGGGAGGTTTTAATCCGGTAAGGCATAAAGAGAAGATGCTTTCTCTTGAGAACACTTATTCTTTTGACGAGTTAAAAGAATGGGATGTCCGCGTGCGAAAAGGTTTAAAGGAAGACGGCGCAATAGAATATGTTGTAGAGCTTAAGATTGACGGAGTAAGCGCAAACCTTACTTACGATGAGGGTAGTTTATCTATCGGGGCAACCAGGGGCGATGGTGAAACCGGCGAGGATGTAACCTTAAATTTAAGGGCTATCCATGCTATCCCTTTAAAGCTTCTAGGAAAGAATATCCCTAAGCTTATAGAGATTCGAGGCGAAGTTTATATCGACAGGGAAGATTTTGTCCATCTAAACCGGGAAAGGGAGGATAGTGGAGAAGATATATTTTCTAATCCTCGCAATGCTGCCAGCGGTTCTTTAAAATTGCTTGATACCGGGGTTACTTATAGGCGTAGGCTTAATTTCTTTGCGCATTCTTTAGGAAGAGTAAAAGGGTTGGATATCAAGACTCATTGGAATTTCCTGGCTAAATTAAAAGATTGGGGAGTGCGTACAAATATGCACTCTAAGCTTTGCAGTAATTTAGAAGAAGTGGTTGAGTATTGTCAGGAATGGGAAGGAAAACGTAATAGCCTCACTTATGATATAGATGGCGTTGTGGTTAAGGTTAATGATATCCTTCAGGAGAAGAGTTTGGGGGCTACTTTAAAAAGTCCGCGTTGGGCTGTTGCATATAAGTTTCCCGCAAGGCAGGCTACCACAGAAGTACTAAAGATAAATGTTAATGTCGGCAGGACTGGGGTTATAACTCCCGCCTGTGAGCTTAAGCCTGTTGAGTGCGCAGGTGTAATCATACGCCACGCTACCTTACACAATTTTGATGAAATAAAAAGGTTAAATGTTCGGGTAAAGGATCGCGTCTTAATTGAGCGCGCAGGAGATGTGATCCCTAAGGTAGTTAAAGTGGTGAAGCACATAGGCAAAGAAGATTTTAATCCGCCTAAGAATTGCCCTGTTTGTTTAAGCCCGGTAGTCAAGGAAAAAGAGGAGGATGTCGCCTATCGTTGCGTTAACCCTTCTTGTCCTGCGCAGCTTGAGAGAGGAATATTGCATTTTGCTTCCAAAGCTGCAATGGATATTGAAGGCCTAGGGGAGTCAGTAGTCTCTCAATTGGTAAAATTAAAATTAGTAGTTAGCCTTTCCGATATCTATAGGTTAATGCAGCAAGACTTAAAAAAGCTTGATTTATTCAAAGAGAAAAAGATTAATAATCTCCTTTCAGCTATTTATAAGAGCAAGGCGCGTAGTCTATCGCGGCTTATCTATGCTTTGGGCATACGTCATGTAGGGGAAAAGGCGGCGTATATATTGGCTAAAAAGTTTAAGTCATTGGATAGTCTTTTAAAAGCTGAGAAGGAGGACTTAGAAGGTATACCTGAGATAGGTCCGGTTATTGCCGAATCAGTTATAAATTATTTCTCTCAGAATTCAGTTAGGAATATGATAGAGTCTTTAAGAGGGGCAGGATTAAATTTCACCGAGGAACCGTCTTCCCTTAAAAAGACTTCTTTTACCGGTAAGGCAGTAGTTTTTACCGGTGAGCTAAAGAATTATAGCCGCCAGGAAGCTGAAGGGTTAGTACGTAAGCTAGGAGGTTATCCTTCTTCTTCGGTCAGCAAGAATACCGGCTTTGTGGTTGCAGGAGAAATGCCAGGGTCAAAATACGGGAAGGCCAGGAGATTAGGGGTAAAGATCATTAATGAAAATAAATTCAAGGAGATGCTGCAATGAATAGATTAAAACAAGGCTTAGCGCTGTTTTTCTTCTTTATACTTTTGATTAGTTCAACCGGCTGCGAAGCATTTGCCCGTAAGTTCACGCGAAAGTCTAAAAAAGATAAGGCCCCGGTAGAGATGGTGCTTGCCCCTGAAGAGTGGACTGGGCCAAAGATGACTAAAGAACAGCTTTATCGGCAGTATTATAATTTCTGGCAGTCGTGGCAGGATGAGCTTATAAACGTTCTTATAAACCAGGCTTCTTTAAAAAAGAGAGTTGACTGTGCCCAGCAGGCAGTGAAGAACTTAATGGGTATGCGTGGTATGCTTAATGAAACCAGGCAAAAACAGTTGGATGTTTATTTAAGGCAGATGAATGATCTATTGAAAGCAATTAAGTCCGATATCTATGGTGCCTTCAATAATTCCAGCCGGCAAACCGCAGAGAGGGTAAGAAGAAATATACTGCAGTATTTTTCTTACTCCGACATTAAAGGCGATCTTTTATGATCCTGGATACGGTATCTGTGGGGCCGATGGGGGTTAATTGTTATATTTTGGCAGCCAAAGAAGATTCCCGGGCTATAATTATTGACCCGGGAGACGAAGAAAATAAGATCCGCAAAGCATTAAACAGGCACAAATTAACTTGCGGGATAGTTATAAATACCCATGGCCATTATGACCATATCGGAGCAGATGATCAGTTCGGCGTATCCGTATATGTACACAGGCTGGATGCTTCTCTACTAGTAGATCCAATACTAAATCTTTCAGGCTTATTTGCGCGTCCTTATAAAGTTAAATCGGAGATTAAATACCTGGAGGAAGGGGAAATCATCGCTTTAGATGATGTTGAGCTAAAAGTATTGCATACCCCTGGACATACGAAAGGAGGGGTTTCTTTATTAATGCAGAAGCCCGACCAAAAAATAGTTTTTACTGGAGATACACTATTTTGCCAGGGGATTGGTCGTTATGATTTATCCGGAGGAGACGAGAAGGCACTGCTTAAATCCATAAAAGATAAATTGCTGGTCTTGCCTTCTGAAACCAGGGTTTTTCCCGGCCATGGGCCTTATTCTACGATAGGCCAGGAGAGAGGAAATATCTTAGAATGAAGGAGTTAATCGATACTTTCCTTAATTATCTTTCAGTTGAGCGCGGGCTTTCAAATAACACGATTATATCTTACCGGGAAGACTTGAATAATTACCTGGGTTTTATAGAAAAAAATAAGATCGATTCTCTTTCCAAGATATCCAAGGATAATATTACCGGTTTTATGCTAAATCAAAGGGATAACGGTATTGCCCCTAATTCTGTCGCCAGAAGGTTAGCAGCAATCAGAATGTTTCATAGGTTTTTGGCCCGGGAGAGGATACTTAAGAGCGATCCCTCTACACTTGTGGATTCGCCTAAGTTATGGAAAAGAGTCCCCGATGCTCTTTCTGTGAATGAAGTTGAAGCTTTGATTTCTCAGCCCAATGTTCATGATACTCAAGGTATTAGGGATAGGGCAATACTGGAGACTCTTTATGCTACTGGCATGAGGGTTTCGGAGGCGGTGAATTTAAGAAAAGATAATATAAACTTAGATGTCGGTTTCTTGCGCTGTATAGGAAAAGGAAATAAAGAGCGGATAATCCCTCTGGGCAAAAAGGCGATAGCCAGTATAAAAAGGTATATTGCAGTTTCAAGGCCAAAGCTCCTTAAGGGTAGGGAGTCTGACTTCTTATTTGTAAGCCGTTGTGGCAAGAAGATTTCGCGGCAATCTTTCTGGAAGATTATCAAGAAATACGCCAGAATTGCGCGCATTAAGAAGCCAATTAAAACCCATACCTTAAGGCATTCATTCGCCACGCATCTATTGGAACATGGCGCTGATTTGCGCTCCGTGCAGGAGATGCTGGGGCATGCGGATATATCTACAACCCAAATTTATACCCATGTCAATAAAGACAGGTTAAAAAGCATACATAAACAGTTTCATCCCCGGCCTTAGGGTAAGTAGGGGATTGTATGTGTAACATGCGGCATGGTAGTTTATGGCAGGAGAGGATATACTAAAGATGCTGGATAGGATACCGTTAGAATTAAAAGGTCTGATAAATAAGGTGCGTCAGCAGGCTTCCGCTGGAGGTTTAAGGGTTTATCTTGTCGGAGGGTTTGTGCGCGATCTTATTTTAGGGGTTAAGAACCTTGACCTGGATATTGTAATTGAGGGAGACGGGATAAAATTTGCCCAGGTATTTGGAAAGAGCACCGGAGGAAAAGTTACGGTACACAAAAGTTTCGGCACAGCAACACTTAAGTTAGATTCCGGGCTTAAGATTGATTTTTCAAGCGCAAGGAAAGAATTTTACCCTAAACCCGCGCATCTTCCGCTTGTCTCCCCCGGGTTATTAAGAGATGATTTATCCCGCCGTGACTTTACGATTAACGCTATGGCAATTAGTTTGCATGAGGGAAGGCTTATTGATTATTTCTGCGGGATTAAAGATTTAGAAAACAAGAAAATAAGGATTCTGCATGATTTAAGTTTTAGTGATGATCCTACGCGCATATTAAGGGGAATACGCTTTGAACAAAGGTTGCATTTCAATATTGAACCAAAGACCTTAAGGTTGCTTAAGGAAGCTGTCCAATCAGGGTTTCTCCAAATGGTCCATCCGCATCGCACTCGCGATGATCTTATCCTGGCTTTAAAAGAGCAAGAACCTGTTAAGAATATTAAGAGGATGGATCAATTGGTAGGGTTTACTTTTATCCACCCGAAACTTAAGGTTACCGCAAGAACCTATGCGTATCTTATGTCTCTGGAGAAAGAGATAAAATGGTTTAATAAGAATTATCCTAGGCGCAGGGGCCTGGATACTTGGTTAATTTATTTTATCGGGTTGCTTGATCATCTTTCTGCGCGGGCTACCGTAGATATCTGCAAAAGGCTTGGTTTACGTAAGGGTGAGGCAAAAAGGATCTTAACCTCTAGAGGAGCACGCCGTACATTTATCGCTGCTTTGAGCAGCCGTGAATTTAAGCCTTCAAAGATTTATGCCTTATTAGAGCCTTTAAGTTATGAAACAATAATCTCCATAAGAGCAAAGCATAAGAGCCGTACGTTAAGAAATAATATTGCAGCTTTTCTTGAGATTTATAACGGAATGTGTATTCTTGTTTCCGGCAGTGATTTACGCTGCCTGGGAGTTCCTCCGGGTCCGAGGTATAAAAAAGTATTTTCTTGTGTCCTGAATGCCAAGTTAAACGGCAAAGTCAGGAATAAGGAGGAGGAGTTATTATTAATTCGGGAATTACTAAAAACAGGAGCTTAACTTAAAATGTCAAGACAGGACAAGGTAGCTGAAGCAATACGTCAGGAGGCGAGCGTTATAATCCACGATAAGATAAAGGACCCGCGTTTAGGTTTTGTAACGATTACCAGCGTTGAGGTTACTCGTGATTTAAGGTTTGCGAAAATATTTTTTAGCGTGTTGGGGAATGAGGATGCTTACAAACGCACTAAGCAGGCATTAGATTCTTCTTTAGGGTTTGTGCGTAGGTTAATCGCGCAGCGGCTTAATTTAAGATTCGCACCGGAGATAGCTTTTTATGAAGACAGGTCTACGGAGTATAGTGTGCACATAGAAGAGGTTTTGAATGAAATAAAGGAGTGTAATGAACAGGAAAAACCTAAAAAGAGTCGTCGCAGCAATAAAGAAATATAAGCGCTTTCTTCTTACTACGCATACTAGCCCTGAAGGGGATGCTTTGGGGTCTCAGCTTGCCTTTTTCTTTCTATTAAAGAAGCTGAGAAAGCAACCCTTTATTGTGAACCAGGATCCGGTCCCCGAAGAGTATTCTTTTCTTCCGGGTAAAGAATATATAAAACATTATAAGAATATAAGGCAACCAGATTTTGATTGTATGGCGGTCTTAGATTGTTCAGACTTGAATAGGACAGGCCAGGTCTATAAGTTGAATAAGCAAGGTAAGCCGGTAATCAATATCGATCATCATATAAGCAATGATAAATTCGGTGAATCTAGATGGATAGAGCCCCTCGCTTCTTCTACGTCAGAGATGGTTTATATGCTTTATAAAGAGCTGAGCGTTAAATTTAATAAGGGCTCAGCCCTTCTTTTATACACGGGTATAATGACGGATACGGGTTCCTTCCGTTATTCTAATACCACGGGTTTTACGCATAAGGCTGTAGAGGAATTGATGCGTTTTGACATAGATGTTCGTACGGTTTACCGCCAGGTGTATGAAAATATATCTTTTCTGGATGCGCGCCTATTGATTGAAATCTTATCCAGCGTGCGTACGGCAAAAGGAGGCAAGATTGCTTGGATTCAGGTTCCGGCTAAAATGCTTAAGCATAGAAAAGTATTTTTTGATTTAAGCGAACATATATTAAGCTTTATGCGCTCAATAAACGGCGCACAAGTAGTGGCGCTCTTTAAAGAAAATCTGGGCGCTAAGAATGAGATACGTTTTAACCTTCGTTCAAACGGCTCAACGGATGTAAATAAAATCGCCAGGTACTTTGGTGGCGGAGGGCATAGGAGTGCCGCTGGTTGCACTATAACAGGCAAGCTTGAAGAGATTCGTCGTAAGGTCATATCCAGAATAAAAGATACTCTGCAATGATAACTATCTATGGAATCAATAAAATAAGAAAATTTAAGAATCCGGTGGTAGCTTTAGGGGTGTTTGACGGGGTGCATCGCGGGCATGAGGAGATACTTAGGGCAGCGGTAGCAGGGGCCCGGCTTTTACGCGGCACAAGCATCGTTTTAACCTTTTGGCCTCATCCTCAAGGAGAGAAGAG
>CAZAPC010000003.1:0-28790 GCA_964486875.1 uncultured Planctomycetales bacterium | reverse complement strand
TCTTAAGAGAGGTTATGCTATCCAATCCGCGGTGGCGGATTTCAAAGAGGAGATCATCTAAATCCGTAATCTTACTTTTCCCCAGCACCTCCCTTAGCGCGCTGGCTACAAAATCACGGACTGTCCTGTCTGTATATTCTCTGGCCTTTTCTTCGTCATCACCGAACTCATTAACAATAACTTCATAATCATCCATCCCTCTGCCGTAGAGGGCATGATCAGCAGGCGAGTAGATCTCAGAGTGGAAGTATTCGCCGCAAATCTCCCTGACAGCATTGTTAAGCCGTCTCTGGAATTTAGCGTTGCTAAGAGAGAATTTATTGCCTTCGCGTCTCTGAAGACGCCTGATCATTTCGTTCTTGATGATAACCTCAAGGGCCTCTTCAAGGACCAAGGATTCTTTCTGCCTATCTGTAAAAGAGACTACCTTTTGACGGCCGAGCTCATTAAGCGCTTCCCTGCTAAACGGCGATACAAAGATAAAATGGCAATTCGGATATCTTGACCTTACACGTTTAAACCAAATACGGTCTCCTTCAAGGACGCATATCCGGTTGTTGCTGGGCAGGAAGGCCTGCTCTAACATGCCGATATGCAGGCCCTGGTAATACCCCTGAACTTCTTCGATAATAATGTCTGAGCCTGAATCCTGCGCCCTGCGCGCAAGCTCATCAAGCTCTTCTTTTGTTACAAAGATATAGTCAACGCCGTTAAACTCACCATAGACCCGGATATAATCCTCTCCCTTATGCTTGACAATCCCCAGCTTCTCTCTAATGGTAACTTTTTTAGGAAGCCCTTCTATCTCTACGAATCTTACAGGAAGGCTGGATTCATCCAGGATCAAAGCAAGCTTTGTCCTCTGCTTATGCGTAAGTTTAAAATTATTCTGTAGCTGGTCAAGATAGTCATTTACTTCAGCCCGGCTCTTGCCGGCAACCTGCGCAAAATCGCTATCAATAACTTCTTTTAATGCAGGGTAAAGCTGATGCGAAGCAGGCAAGTCATTCTTATATTCTTCCTCATCGCATGCCCGGGGCTCACGGGTGGCATAAAGAAGGAATTTGGTAAAAAGGTCGGGATACTCTGCAAGAACCCTCTTCCATATTGTCCCTTTGCCGATACCGGATGGCCCGGAGAGAACGATAAACTTCTTAAGAGAGGTTATGCTATCCAATCCGCGGTGGCGGATTTCAAAGAGGAGATCGGAAAAATAAAGCCCGGGGTAGTAAATATCCAGATATTCATGTATTCTTTTTGCTTTAGTTTTTTCATCTAAGCACTCTATCTCTTTTAGGAACCTTGAATAATATCCTGAGCGGTAATTAGGATTTGCCTCTTCATGCAATTTATCCACCGCTTTCTGATATCCTAATTCAGCAATCAACAGATGCAGCTGTGCATCTCTTTCAATAAGGCGGGCTTCTTCTGCTTTGAGATTATTACTACTCTTGCTATGGCCCAACTCATGGAAGAGGCGCTCAAGCAGACTGATTTCTACTGCTAAAAGATAATTATCCGCATTTTTAAGCAGCTCCAGGATAAAGTTACTGCTAAATATTATCTCGGTAATATTATTATCGGGATCATAATAGTAAGCGGCATTAACTGGTAATCTGGAAGATACCTTGATCTTTACGGGCGGAGCCCTGCTATTTAGAGCGGATAGTATCTGCCTTAGATAAATGTTGAACTCTTCATTGGTCGAAGCGCGCTCAATAAGTTTCAATTTTTCCAGGGCTGATCTTAACAGCTGGGATAACCTTTCAGATTTGCTGCCTACAGGCTTAACCTCAGGCCCGGAAAGAGAAGGAGAAAGCGCGCATTCTAAAGTATTATCAAAAGAATTTTCCAAGTCTTTATAATCAACCGGCGCCATCCCTTCAATAGGAGCAAATGTCTTAAGCGGATTCCCCCCAAAGCACTTTAACGGATTATCCTCTTCTATCCCGGGGATAAGCACGGCAATAGTGGCATGCCCGGGATCAGTGTTATGGAAGGCGGTGATATTCTTGACGGAGATATGGGTGATCTTTTCTTTGGAGTGGCGGTTGTTGATAATCAACTGCTCCCCTCCTTTTAAGGTACGGGTAGCTACAGGACGGGTTGATCCGCTGGTGTAAAGGCTTACTTTGGCCTTAAGCTGGCTGTGGTCCTCAAGGAAGTTCCAGTGCGCAGGGATCTTCTTTGGCCAGGGCTGAAGCGCGATGATATAAACCTCTTCGCTGGTAGGCTTGCCGAATGACTTATCCAGCTCCATAGAGTCTGTGGACTGGCCGGGCTCTACCACTACTAAAGTTTCCCGTAAGGATGCCTTTTCCGTGGCAACAGGGTTGTAGCGGCCATTGGCATCATAAGCAAAGTAGAGTTGTCCTTTAGGATCAGTGGCTATCCTGGAGGCCATCTCAGTAAGTATCTGCTCAAAACACTCTCCCCAGGTGTAGCGCGAGTATGTCTGCGGAGGGAGCACCTCAAGATTAGCCAATACTCCCGGCCTACCTATAATACGGTAGAGCTGCAGGAAGAGGTCTTTCATAGTGCAGTCAGCGCTGGGGATTATTGGAGAAGCATTCTTAATGTAGTGGGATAGATTTGGCGGTATATAGCTTATCCAGCCGTAGGCAAGCCTCTGGCCGTATCTATCCTCGAGTTTTTCAAGGTCAGGGGAGATATTCTTCTTTATATAGGAGAGCGCCTGCTTGAGCAACTCCAGGCCTTCTGCGTCAAGCCCGGTTATGCCTAGGCCTTTGATAAAATCATCTACGGGCTTAGCCTTTAAACAGTAGATGACATCCTCTTTGGTCAGGCACGCCTCTAAGACATGGTATAGCTTGCTGTCGCTATCCTTAAAGACAGAGGCGTCAAAATCATCCTGCTTAATCAGATCATCCAAAACATATTCCATGATGTGCGCGTAATTTACCACGAAGGTGTCATCCGATAACGAGAGGGTGCGCTCAACATTAGGGTGAGTATGCGGGGTTTGGCGGCCTGCAGGCATGTTTTCTGCGCGGGTCATGCCAAAACCTAAGGCCTGTGACCAGTTAAGGGCAAAATTAAGGTACTGGCGTATAGTGCCGTCCTTCATATAGCTGCCGTTATGATGGCGGGTATTGATATGCTCCCAGGGGACAACGTTAATCTGCTGGTTACCGGTAAGGTAGAAGAGGTTCTCGGAAGTAAGTATTGCCGAGCGTATATTTAACTGGCTTAAGTAATCAGCCAAAAAGGTATAGGGCCGGCAAGAAGGAAGCTTTGTCCTCTGCAGCACCGGCTGGATATGGCTGCGTACATACTCTATCCTCTCCTCAACTCTCCTGCGCAGGCCGGAGTCAAAAGCAGATTGATAAGTGTCATGCACGGATGAGGTATGTGAATAATAATCCTCTAATGCCTCATGCTCTATTCTTTCGAGCTCATCAATTGCCCTGGTAAGATTAATTAAAAGGCTGGGGGTTTTCTGAAGCTCTTCATCAAGCTTGATAATCGTCCTTAAATAACCGCCCTCATAATCTATAAGCCCTTTTCTTATAGAGGATAAAATACTCTTAAAAGTAGCCTGCTCGATCTCGCTTAAGCTTGCGTATAATTCCGGCTGTCGCTCCTCAAAAAGCTTAACAAATGAGTCAACGCTGCTGTGTTCGACGATTGTCTCGATAACGTTCATCTCAATCAAGGCAAATCTAACTGCCTTATAAAGCCTGGTGTCAGGATCCTGCAGGTCAGTGCTGGTCTTAGCCAGCTGATTAAAGACACGGCTTAAGAAGCTGGTATCATTAAAACCGGAACTCCTGTAGTATTGTTTTATCCTATCGTCAATTCCAAGCCGCTTTATCACCTGGTAGAGCTTAAGATCCCAACAGAGCATCTGGAACTCTTCCCTTACCTGCTCGTATTGGGTGGTCTTACTGTTGGAATGGCCCAGCTCATGGAAGAGGCGCTGGGCAAGGATATTACAGACTGCATCAATATTCACTTCTTGCCCGCTTGTAAATGCCTGGGCAAGGATATCGATAAAATCTTTGTTAAAGATAAATTCCACACGGTGGGCGTTCTTGTTGAAGTAGCGCGCGCTGTCGCGCTTTAATACGCTGCTTAAGCGGATGACGTTCTGAGGAGTACCTTGGCCCTGCGGAGGGCTGCGGTTATCCGGGCTTGCAAGAAGGCATTCATAGTATACTTTTAAGTCGGTTTCTTTTGAGGCTGCCTGGGCGAGGGCATCAAAGGCGCGGTTAAAGAGCTCTGATAAAGATTTAGCCTTATCATCATTACGGTTACGCGATAATAAAGCTACCTTTTCCTTGCCTTTGGAGCTGTCAATATGCACCTCCAGCTCTAAATCATCATGGAATGTCCCGGCAAGGTCAGAGTAGCTTTGAATCTGCACAGAGCTGGAGCCGAAAAACTTGAGGGGTTGGGGATTACTTGCTGCAATAGCTAAATTTCGCCTCTCTTTAGCCCAACGATATAGATCAATATACTCCTTTACCGGGCCCTTCCAGCTGTGATCTTCCGAGACAGCGTTTTCCGTAACCCTAACCCAGTGTTCCGGCACCCGGAAAGTATCAATCGAGCGCATTATCGCACTATATAATTCATCGTCATTTATATTATTAAACAACCAGCCGTTACCTTTGCCGGTATACCATTCATACTCCTTGAAATTATCCGCTAACCCCCCTGTTCTTCTCACCACGCCAGGCACGCGGTTGATCAATGCCGCAACCGGCTTAGTGCCAAAAGGCTCAAACTCGGAAGGATAAAGGAATATATCTATCCCGTGAAAGACGGATTTCTGCTCTTCGGTGCTATATTTGCCTATGTAGCAGACGTTCTTAGGCCAACGCATTTGCAGGCCTTCCAGTTCCGCCTTAGTCTCCCAGTAATAAGGATCGCTCTTATTGCCTTTGCCAAGGTATACAAATTGAATACCGCCTGCAGTCTGCTGTAATATCGTTTCTATTACACGAACAACCTGTTTAACTCCCTTCTGCTTGGCAATACGAGCGACCATGCCGATAAGAGGGATATCCTTCTTAACGGCAAATCCTAAGCGCGCCTGCAAGGCTGCTTTTGCAACCGGCTTATCTTCCTTGCTTACCGGCTCCCAAACAGCGCAATCTATGCCATTTGGTATCCCTACCAAATCTGCGATCCGCGCATTATAATCATTCTCAAGCCCTGCCCCGCCAAGAGGAGTAAGCATCTCATCCCTATTGGTATACGAAACGGCATTAATCTTGTCAGCATGAAAAACCCCGCCGCGTAACAAGCATAAATAGTTATTCGTATTTGGCTGAGCTATCCCGAACCAATGCTCCCCGTTTATTTCTAAGTCGCTAAACCTCCGGCCCTCAACCCAAGAGCCGCTATGCTTAGGGTTATGGACAGAAAGGACTGAAGGAACATCTAAGAAAAATGAATCTTGAGAATATTTTGTCCTTAATAGAAACGGCAACAGCGCGCTATGCCAGTCGTTAGCATGAATCACATCCGGCTTGGCAATTTTGCCTGCTTCTACCAAAACCTTAACAGCTTTTAATGAGCCCTCGGAAAGCCCCAAGGCAAAATCAAACGCATTTTCGGTATAAGCCTCTTTGAAGCGGCCTGCGATCTCCAGGAAGAAATAGGTAACTAATCCGCTCCCGGCTGCCCAGATTTTAACCGGCAGAAGCTCTCTGCCTATTTTCAGCGGGAAAGTTACCCCGGTATTTTCAAGTCTCGAGCTATCGATAGCATCATATTTATAAGTGAATATACTGCTATTCACCCCGAATTTACTCAAAGCCGTTGCCAGCTCTCCGCAGACATCTCCCAGGCCTCCGGTTTTAAAGAAAGGCTCTGCCTCTGGCGTTACGATAACAACATTATTAATCGGCCTTTCCCCAAGTAGATTTCTCAAGCAGAACAGAACATCTGAAGATCTCACGCTTCCCTGATTTTCCTGCCAATACCTGTTTATTATCTGAGCGGCCCGGGCTAATCTTCCCACTGTTTCTTTATCTCTACATATATCCTTAATCCCGGCAAATCCCTTGCTTGAGCTTGTTAACGAAGAAAGAAGTTGTTCGAAATCAGCGAATTCAACACCGTATATTTCTTCAGTATTCAAAGAAACTTTTATTCTATCCGGGATACAATACGCAAATACCTTAGTTAAAGTATTCTCTTTAAGCCCTATACCGGGAAAATCCCTGTGTATATGCAGCCCCCTGCCATTAGTTAGCTCAATAAGCTCTTCCTCTCCTGCTATTATTCCCAATTCTTTCTCCAGGCGCATAATTGCAGCCTGCGCCGGAGTTTTGCCTAAAGGAACATGCCCGCTGGCAGAAGCCTCTTTACAAAGAGGATAAAACTCTTTGTCGGGCGAGCGCAACTGAAGCAACAACTGCCCGCGAGTGTTAAATACGAATACATAAACATCCCTATGGAGCTCGCCATCAGAATGTATTTGCCTTTTCGGCATAAACAATCCTGTAGGAATTCCGCTCTCATCAACAACATCTAAATACTCTTTGTCTGTACTGATACCGAAGCTGATAATCTCAAAATCCTGATTAAGGCGTTTAATAAAACCTTCCGGAAGCTGTTCGGAGAAGATAAAAGAGCTGGCACTGCCATACAACCCTGCGCCTTTAAACCTGTCTACAATCTCACGCAAAGCCTCATCTTCAGGATCAGGGAGCTTGAAATCATTAACAGCATTAAAACCGCTCAGGCCAAAAATCTTAAATATCGCGCTGACAAACTCGCTCTCTGCCACATATTCAACTTCTGCTCCTCCTAACAAAACTGATAATAACTGCCTGTTTAATTTTAGGTTGTTTATAACCCAATTACGATGGTGCCTCCTGCGTAAAACCGTTACTCCTCTTTCTATATTCTGGCCAACTGCTCCTCCAAAAGCCTTGACATACCCTTCCCCTGTGGCCTCAAACATACGCGAGAAGATACCACTGGCAAATCTCTCGGTTAATTCTTTTATGACCATGTTATATTCTTCTTCGCTATTAGCCCAACGGTTAGGCAAGGAAGCGCTGTATTCTGTCCTGCGGCGAACCTGCTCTACTGCCTCATTAATCCTGTTGACAAACTCTTTATGCGGGGTAGGGAAGAAAAGTTTTGCCTCCGCAGCCTTGCCTTCTTTAAGCATAGCTTCGATTTTCTCTTTCCTCGCCGTAGCTTCTTTACACTCGCGGGCATGTATCCTTAAGGCTATCTCCTTGCCTACTATCGCGCTAAAGGCAGCTTTAGGGTCGTTAACGCTCTTTTCAATGAAGGAATCGCTAAAAGGAGAAATAAATACGCTGAAAACCTCTTCTTTAAACATACATTTAAGCATGTTAAACCATCCCAACCCTCCCTCAAGAACAAAGAGCTGGCCTCCGGAAAATACCGAATCCAGGCCAATGACCTTAACTGTCTTTTCACCTTTAACTTCAGGATCAGTATAAGTATCTTCAAAACTCCTTAACGCAAGACCCTGCAGCTGGCCGTTGATAAGTGCGGTGATAATTTTACCTTCTCTCTCCAGTGTATTAAGGTGTTCCGGAGTCCTGAAATAATACTCTAAATCCGGTGTTTCCGCTGGCCTGCGGCCGCGGGTATGGAAAAGCCGGAATTTGGTAATAAGCTCTTCCCCGTAGATATTGCGCAGCTGGCCGTAACGGCTGATAAATCTTTTCCAGGCTTCTCCCTTTCCTCCCCCCGGAGGGCCGGAATAAATTACAAATTTAGCAGAGCTATTATTATCCTTTAAGGGTATCCTCGTTAAAAGCACTGCCATTTCATCGACACCCGCGCTCTCATCAAAGCTTATTCCGCAGGCCTTAAGTAAGTTTGTGAATATGCCCCGGCTAAAATCACCTGCGAGTTTATTCATTGCCTCCTCAAGCCGCTCTTTAGGCACCCATTCATTAACCAAAGGAAGCTTGTACTCTCCCCTGCGGCGGACCTGCTCCACTGCTTCGTTAATCCTCCTAATATAGTCTTCTTGAGAGGGTTCGTGTAACTTTGCCATCTCCGGATCATTTTTAAATTTAGATTCTGCTTCCTTCGCCTCATCGCACTCCCGGCTATGGATACGCATGGCGATCTCCTTACCGATAATCGCTTCAAATGCCGCTTTCGGGTCATTAGGCCTCGATTCAAGATACTCATCAGTAAAAGGCGAGATGAATATGGAATAAAGCTCGGGGTACTGGCTGCTTAAAGACTCAAACCATGCCAACCCGCATTCAAGGACAACTATCTTATCGCCTTGGAATACTGCGTCTAACCCCTTGACGCTGGCAGCCGCGTTCCCACCTGTTTCAGGATCAATGTAGCTATCCTCAAAACTTACCTTAGCCAGGCCCTGCAGCTGGTTGTTCACACTGGCAAGCAGAATTTTGCCTTCACCTGCGAGCTTCCTTAAATGCTCCTCGTTTCTATAGTGATAATTTACATCTTGAACTTCTCCCGGCCGGATCTTACGGGTATGGAAAAGAGTAAACCGCTCTATATGCCTGCTAAAAAGATTAATAAAGCTACCCCATACCGCTCCCTTTCCTCCTCCCGGCGGGCCGGAGTAGATTGCAAACTTGGCGCAAGTTTCAAATTCCTTGAGATTCAACCTTCCCAATATGACTGAGAGATTGGCAGCAGAAGTTACGGGATATTGCTCGCTTAAATAACTATCTATCTGTCTTCTGCGTTCAGCCGAATCAGCAACACCGCAGAGCTCTTCCAGGAAACGGAAATAACCCCCTGACTTATACACCGGGTGCATCTCCGTATAAAACTCGTCTATCTTTTCCTGGACTCCGGAATCAACAATAACCTTATGTAACTCGCTGTCCCTGGCTATACGATGCGCCTCATGCTCCTTGAGAAGCGCAACACTTTGGTTATTTGTATGGCAGAATTCATGGAATAACCTCTCCCCGAGAATAGCAACTACTGCTTCATGATATGTATCTGCTGCGCCCAGAAGTGCTGCAACAAATTGCTCATTAAGCAATAGCTCAACAGTATCGCCTACATAAGAGATACGCCTGACTATATCTATATACCTGTCTTGTTTGTAGTCGTTTATCCATTGCCAGTTCTTCTCATCGCAAGAGAAAGAGGCGGTAAAACTTAGTATTCCCGGCTTGGTAGGAGTAAAAGAGTAGGCAAATCTGGCAAGATTCTCGGACGGACATTCTTCAAGAGAAACGAAATGCATCGGCTTGCTCTGCCAAACACCATGGCCAACAGGGCCTGCGCGTAATACCGCAACGATAGCAGCTGCTTGCTTTTCAGTAGTGCCTTTAGGCAGGCTTAAGGATATGGTAATTATTACTTCCTCGCCTGTACAAGCATCTACCTTTTCCAGAGGCCCTATCTTATGCTCGCCGACTTTAATGCTTACAAACTTAACATCATCCAACGGAGGAGCGCGCGCCTTCTGCTGTTCGCTATAGCCATCTGGAATTGCCTGTTTTTTTTCAACGCCGACTGAACCGGTAGCAAAACTCTCATACCCGATCCCAAAAGCATCGCTATGTTTAACCATAGACTGCCTATGGCCTTTCTTAAAATAACGGCCTGCGTTTACCGGCAGACGACTGTTAACCCTAACCCTTATGGGGAACATATGATTATCCGGCATATTCAGCTTGGTCCTAAAGTAACGCGCGAGTTCCTTGCTATCATGCTTGTAGATAAGATCTTCTATCTTTGCCAGCGCTTCGTTAAGAAGCCCTGCGAGCTTTCCTGCTTTATTCCCAATCGCATAGAATCTGGAGGTTGGTTGCTCATGGCTTAAATCCAAGCCACACTTATAATCATTGCTAAACCCGGCTGCAATATCACTGTAGCGGATCAGCGTATTCTGCCCATGCGGGCCGAAGGGCTTAACTACGTTGTCATTTCTGCCTTGTTCTAGAGATGCCTGGCTGCGGGCAACTTCAACTACAGAAGCTGGGTTAGCTTGAGGCGTAGAAATAGAATCGACATGGGTTATCCATTCTGGCATATTAAAGGATTTATCTATTAAATCGAGTTGCCATGTCGTAACTCCATTTTCATCTTTAATCCTATTGAAACCTAATTGAGCGTAAAGATCTTTTACTAAGGCGTTCTTTCGCGTTGGAATGTATGTTCCTATTAAACTTATTGTACCTTCTGTCTTAAGAATATTTGCAACATAAACTACAAATGCCTGTTCTATTGTTAAACCTAATGCTCTACAGCTAATACAGAATGTATCTATACCCCAAACTCCCTCTCCTTGTTTCTTAGCAATAATCATACCGATAGTGCCCGCGTATCCTATTTTATCAACCATTCTCATCGTATATACTCTATAGTTTGAATTACTCATAAAGGCCCTAATTTCATCTTCATTATATCTATGGGTTGTAAGGTTAAACTGGTTCGTGCGCTGGGTAAGCTGCGCAATGCGTGGGATATTGGCAACTTCATTTTCTTTTATGCTGATTTGAATACCTAATGATTTTAGGTATTCTTCTCTTGAAGAAGCTTTTGCCAATAAAGCATTTCTCTGTTCATTATCCTGATAAAACTTAGCTCTGGCCCTGTCTTCTCCTGTGGGTTTACCTACTCCAAAAATAGGCTTTAGCGCTATAAGAAATTCTGCATATTTTGCCGGATCTTGCGGTAAGCCAGGCACAAAGACTTCCGGCAACATAGCCTTAACCGCTTCTCTTTCACGAGGATTGTCATCTATGAAAACTAAACTATCCAAACCTATATTTAACTCTTGGGCAATAGCTCTTAAATTCTCTACTTTATCTTGCCAATTAGCTTTTACAACTGCAAAATCTCCTCTTCTTAAGAGCATATTTGGATGTTTTGCTAAAACCTCTTCTACATCCGCAGGATTATTTTTGCTATTTATGGCTAATATTACACCGTAATTCTTCAGATCCAAAACTGCTTTTTGAAGACCCAAATATCCCTTACCCACACCTTGCTCTCCTAAACGAACTCCGATTAATCCATCCTCTCCCAAAACTCCACCCCACAAAACACCGTCGCAATCAAGTACAAGACATTTTTTTCTTTCCGAAAAATACAGAAGAGAAGTGGAACTGCCTTCCTGAGATTGTCTAGTTAAATCTTCATCAATAGGACACTTCTTTAAAACTCCAGAATTTTGCTTATGTGGTGAATTTAAATTATTAACTTGAACACTAACTAAATCAGATGATAATTTTTTATTAGATAAATCTTCTCCTGTTCTTAAATCAACTATGGTGGCTGAAGACACTTCACTATTTATATCTTCTATTATATGCCTCAAATTTTCCAAGGGAAGATTATCAAAATCTGTAATTGTTACAGGCAATAGGATCTTTTCGGACCTAGTCTCTAACTCTCTTATTTCAGCCCATGGACAATACTCACCATGGCAAATTCTTGTATATCCCCAATCAACCACCCGACCCTCATCAAGACAATAGCGCTCCCAAAGTTCAGTCTCTTCATGCTCACAAACCTCTGGGCAAGAACGAACCTTATATACAAACTTCACATCATAAAACTTTTTACCTTTATATCTAAGCTCTTCATTTAATTGTTCTACTAATTCCTCTATAGAACTAGCCCTATTGATTATTAGTGGGAGAGCTTTTTTTAACAATATCCCTTTATGAGTCCATTTATCTACCAATTGAACTAAATGTAAGATTACCCCAAATGGAGCAACTGATTGCTTTGCTAATTTAAAAATATTATCAATTTCAAAATCTACCTTATCATACCTAGAGAAGAAAATCTTGCAGATATCTTTTAATGTTCTACTCTTTCTTTTATAGTTTTGTGGTATAAAAACTTTTTCCAGAATCATCGATATTCTGTCGTTAAATCTCTTGCTAGTAAATAATTTCCTACCTATTTTTTCGTTTATTAAGCGAAACAACATTGTTATTACAATCGATACAGGGATTATACTAACAATTCCAATTAGTAAAAAAGCAAGCCATTTGGAAGATATGAATTCATAAAAAGTGTACGCCAAGAACATTGGTAATAATATCCCAATACTAACCCACATAAACCTATCGTCGTCCTCCTTTAATTCTTCATATTGATAGATAAAATTCTGATATCTCAATATTAGTTTACACCAAGCAAGCAGCAGATTAAGCCGTAACATAGTAACAAACGAAATAATGCCTAAACTAAAAATAACTATTCCTCCTATTATCCAAAAAGATATTGGATTAATAAGCACTCCTTCGCTCGCACATCCACTCAACCCCATCATCGCAACAAGACAAAACGGAATTAATAAGGTTTTAGGGGAAAGATTAAACTTAGAAAGCATTCTTCTGATTATTCCTTTGGGTGGAGCTTGGGAACGGGCGCCTTCGTTCATTGGTGCATCGTTAGCTACAGATTTAGTACCAAGAGTTTCAGCTGCTGACCTTTCTGAATCTTTTTGCTTGGGAACAGAGACAATGTCTTTATCTGCCTGTTTAACTTTATCCTCTTGTCCCTTCTCTGCAGTATGATCGCTTGCTTTGGATTTTTTATCTTCTTTCTTATCTTTATCAATCTTACCATATTGCCATAAATCTACAAATAACGTATAGATTGGAACAATAAAGCTCCAAACCATACTTAAACGCAACCATTTAATCTTATTTACCCAGCCAACTTTATCTTCTTCATTGAAATGCCCGGCATACAAATACAGAAAAGCAAAAGTAATATTTGTTATAATTGCTATGCCGGCTGCGGTGAGAAAATTGCCAAAAATCGCTCCAGAGATTAATGTAGCCAAAACAAATACGGCCTGCCAGCGTGCCAATCTCTTCAACTGCTCATTTTTATTCTCATTGACCGGCTTAAGACCCTTTACCGGCTTGCTTTTCTCTTCGCCATCTTCTTCTTCGCCTTTTATGCCGGGCTTTGCGCCTTCATAGAAAGACCTTAAGTTTAACGGTTCATTCTTTGGCTTGCCTTTTTCTGCTTGGGCAATACCATTTTTCCTTGCTGTCTTTGCGGCAGTTTTTTGCAACCAGTCAAGTAAAATAACCTTTACAATTTCATTATAGCCTTCCTCATAGCCCTTCTTAAAAGTATCGAAATCTTCCCTGAATTGCTCTTTCAATGCTTTGATTTTATTTTTAAGGCTCTTCAATTGTTCTTTCAATGCTTTAATTTTATTTTTAAGGCCCTTCATCGCGGGCGTAGCCTGATGGATCTTTGCAAAAATATCCTTATACTTATTCCAATCAAATTGTGCTTTTAATGCTTTCGATGCTTTTATCATCCCATTCGGTAGCCCAAAGAACAATCCAAATACTGTCTGAAATACCATCTCCACAACCGTATATCCCAAAGCCATAAAGCCCTGAACAATTCCTCTTAAATACCTGTCTGTGGCAAAATATTCATATACTTTAAATAAATTCAACTTATTTTTCTCTAGCGAATAGGTTAACGGCAACAGCCACGGAAGGAATGAAGCCAATACCGGAAATCCGGGCAGGAAGAAGCTTAAATTAATCAAAGCTAAAGTAGCAAGTATGCTTGTATTTATATGCCAATTAGAGTGACCGTTCTTAAAGAACGGCCCGAAGATAAAGGCAATCGGGAATACATAGAAGAACAACTGTCCGATTATTCCGTAAGGATGAAGCGGCGAGAAGAAGAATATCGCAAGAAGAATAACCCCCCATTTGAAACCTGGCTTATATATAGTATAAAGCTGCGCAAAACTGGCTTGCGGATAATAGATATCCTTAATGCCTGAATCGAAAGCGCCTGCTGTGCCTTCAGGGGCATTGCGCGATTTTTCATCGTGAAGGGGTATAATCGGCAGGAAGGTAAGAACTAAGCTCCAAAACCTTCTCAAATACAAACAATAGCCCATAATCCAGTTTACGGCTTTTCTTAAAGAGATAGGAATCCATTTAGGCATATTCGGCTTTGGCTGGTTAATAAATAGCCTTGCGCCGCCGGAAGTTATTGCCTGACAGAATGTATATTGTAGCCCAATAAAGATAAGCGGTAACGCTAAAAAGGCAAAAGGAGTAAAGGTTACAAACATCGCAAATACAAATATCAACAGGTTATAGCGTGGGACTATCGGCTTATTGTAATAGAAGTCAAAGTTCTGAAAGAGCGAGAGTTTCTCTGTCCAGTGGACTAAATCGCTTTCCAGCATCTGCTGGAAGTGCGGCTGCATAGTCGTATCTGTAACCAGCCCGCCGTATCTGTTCTGAAAAGTAGGAATAGAGGCATTGACCATCTCCCTTGGCCTTGTCCAACGCATCCAAGGTGTATAAGCGCCTTTCCAGCCCTCTTTCATTTTCAAGGCCTCAATGGCTGCGCCGGTATCTTCAATGTTATCCATATAAGAGCCCCATCTCCTGAATACATTCCAACGGATAAGGCCTTGGCCGTAGAAAGCGTGCATACCTATTTCTGCTTCCACAGGAATAACTCTGGTATTCCAGTTGTCTTCTGCGACGCGATGGTCTGAAGCAGCAGGCATAAACTCATCTACAAAAACTTCCATACGTGTACACAACCACCCTAATCTCTGGTCATCAACAAACTTCTGCATTATAAACGGGCCAAGGAAAACACTTGAAGGATAGAAGAAGTGGTCTCTGTCAGCGTTAAGAATAACCGCATCATTCTGCTTGATTAATTGGAGGTATTTTTCAATGAAGCGAGCAGTAACACTCCAAGTGTTGGTCTTTGGCGCCCATTTACAACCTGCAGGAAATTCATAGAAGGAATCATTATGTCTATCGTTGCTATTTAAGCTTGATACTACAGTTTTATGTATTATGGTTGTCCTTCTGGGTTCCTGAATTGGTTGTGGAATAACCTTATACAGGTTATATTGAGTATACTCTGCGCCTGAAGTAGCAGTGAATTTGATTACGCAGGTAACTGTATTATCTTTGGCTTCCTTGAATTGAACCTCTGAAGCTCTTACCCAGGACTTACTCTTTGCGTTGTAGAACTCTGCGCCGGCTAATCCCTGGCGTATTTCATCTTGGCTAAGATTGACTTTTGTAAGTTCATCTGGAGTTAGGCTTACCTGTAGCTCTAGCGGGCCGGCTTGGTTGGCTCTGAGGGGTTCCTGAATTGGTTGTGGAATAACCTTATACAGGTTATATTGAGTATACTCTGCGCCTGAAGTAGCAGTGAATTTGATTACGCAGGTAACTGTATTATCTTTGGCTTCCTTGAATTGAACCTCTGAAGCTCTTACCCAGGACTTACTCTTTGCGTTGTAGAACTCTGCGCCGGCTAATCCCTGGCGTATTTCATCTTGGCTAAGATTGACTTTTGTAAGTTCATCTGGAGTTAGGCTTACCTGTAGCTCTAGCGGGCCGGCTTGGTTGGCTCTGAGGGGTTCCTGAATTGGCTGCTCAACAGAAGACTGATTACGATAATGATATGTATAACGGGTATATACACCGTTTGGCCTACCAATAAACCGCAATTCACTAATAATAGATTCCTTCTTCTTACCGTCTTTTTCTTCACTCTTTTTATAGTGGACTATTCTTGCTGGTATCCACTCTTCAAAAACAGTCTCAAATACTTCCGCTTTAATCTCTATACCCTTTTCAGTTGCTTCGATATCTTCAGGCAACGAAATCCTAACTATCTCTTCCCAGGTATTAAATTTCCATCCTCTCTTATCAACTAATTCTTCCATAATAGAATCAATAGGAGGAGCTCTTGGTTTATCGGGCTTTATATCTTCGTGGCAAGTTATTGCCATAAAATAACGGTAAAGTAAGATATTTACTGCTTCATTTTCAATCTCCACACCAGTTGGCCCTCTTCCTAACTTATTTTTCAAGGCCTCCACAACATTATTGAAACGCTGATTCACTTCTTTTTCATTTAATTTTTGCCCTCTAAGCAAAGCTTCTCTGCTTATTGCTTCCTTCAAAACAGCCTCGCCTTTTCCTTTTACCAAGCTTCTTAACTTATGGCTTAAGAATACCTGGTTCCTTAAAGTGCCTGCCTCTTCGGCAAATACTTGAGTCTTTAAGAAGCCATCTCCGCGGAAGCAGAGGAAATCAAAAACAAGTTTCTTGCCTATATCTACCAAGTCGTCTGCAGGTGCTATTATGCCTGCATCTGCGTCAATCTTTATCCCCTTTATCTCCTCTTTACTAAGCAATGGTTTGCTTTCGACTGCACGCCTGGCGTTTGTAATCTTAATCATTGTTTCCTTAAAGGCTACTTCTTCCTTACAAAGTTCGTCTACAAGTTTTTTCTTTTCCTCTTTAGGTACACCTTTTAAAATGTCGCTCTCCTCAAGATACCTTCTCCAAGACCAGCCAAACTGTTCTTTTACTACTTTAAACTGGCTCTTTAATACTTTTGTCTTCTCTTTGGTATTATCCATTGTTGCCTCTTCTATATCCAACAATTTCCAAGGCACAATGGTCTTTTTGCCTACGCCTTTATAAATATCTGCAGGGAGTGTATCTAAATCAATCCTGTCAATATATTTGCCGATTTCTCTCGGATTAAACATTACAATTTGATTAAACCAAACAATCACTTCGCGCCTTGCGCGAGGGTCTTTTAATTCTGGCAATGCGTTTCTCTTATAGGTTCCATCGGGATTTTTCTCTATGATCTCAAGTAACTCTCTCATCTCTTCATTGCTGATAAAATAATGCCTCTTTAAAGCGCCCTCAACAAGTATCCTTATAAATACATCGGTTAAGTACTCTTTCTCAATGACCACCTCCGGGTTATTTTTATCTGCAGAAAGAACGCGAATTCTATCTAATTGCGCTCTGCCAATCTCCTCATAACTATGGAAGGTATCCCATTTTTCTGTTTTTTCCAACTCAAGGGCTTTTGATTCCGTTAATAAATACCACCAGGTCCTAATAGAAGTCCTTGTAGTTAATAGAAGCAGTGGGAATCCGATTATCCACCCAAAACCGGGAAGAGCGCCTGCGGTCGGTATTCCTAATATTGCCATAGCAATGCCAACAACAATAGCTACAGCACTTAAGGCTAATCCTGCTATCCCCAATATCTTATATATTTTTGCCTGAAGAGAACAGCCAGCTATATCTTTATTGGCAGACGCCCGGGCTAAGGAGAATAAGGATAGGCAAAGTAATAATAACCCCGGAACAGTAATCACCGCCGCCCATAAGCTTGCTCCGTAATATAAACTGCCTAACCACAATAGGACATTAGATAAGCCTAACCAGAGGAAATACCTGTAGAAGAAACTCCTTTTATCTTTCAGTTTTTCTTTGTAAATAGCATCCTTCATTAATTCGGAATCGGTCCTTGACTTCATTATCCGCCAAATATCCTTAAACCAATGGTGACGATAAAAATCCACATATTTAGCCATCTTCCAGCCATCTGAAATAAGTACGTAGGCGACCATAAAAGTAAAACCAAGGAATGCAGTATGGAAACTCCAAAAACCGGAAGAGGATTTTAGATAAGGTAACAAACCGACAACTGAAGCGAAAAGAATTCCCGCAACCGTAAAAATAGTGCCGTATATTTTTCCCCAAAGCATAACAGGTAACGGAAATATGGGATAGAAGAATCCTCTCTTTTTATATTCATAAATTAAGCGCCTTCTTAAACTAATCAGCAGATTATCTTCTGGTTGTTTATCGCCTGAAATGTCTTCGCTATTCTTTGCAATTTTTCTTCCTTTATTTAACGCTTCTTCTAATTCGGATATTTTCCACTTCTCCATTATTTGCTCAATTCTTACTTTGCGCGCTTTATCTAAATCATTGGCCGGACTATCGCCTAAAGTTTTCAGGGCTTTATTATAATCTTCAACTGCCCGCCGGACATCGGTCGCCCCTAGAATCTCTTTTTCAGAAATGCTTTTTATTACCTCAGTCCAACCAGCTACCGCCTTAACATCAGCAACGTCAACAGTCAGAAACCAATGCAAATTAAGTTCAACTATAGGATCCTTTCCATCTTTAACAATGAATTCAAATAATCTTCGTAAATCCTGGTCTCTAAATGGAGGATATTTTCTGCCGGTTTCTCTATCAACCTTACCTTTATTATAATTATCCCACTTATCATACTGTGTTGTAGCAAGGATGGCTATTATCAGGAAGGCAGCGGGTTTGACAAACCATCTTTCTATAAATTCATATCTTTCGTTATTTTCTCCTACTTGGCCATCTTTATTAAAGTTAAGTTTATCAAATGCACAAATAACATTATTTCTTCTTGGATGACCATCAGGATAAAACTGATCTATTTTCTGCCTAAGAGAATCTTTTGTCTTAATTTGATAGAAACTTTCAAGGTATTCTTCAAATGAGCCAACTAAATTAAGATGCCTGTTTATATCCGTAACCCTTGCCCTGATTTCCTGTTCTTCAGGAATAAAGTTATTATTCTTACCGCTTCTATCAGCTGTGGAAACTTTGCGGGACTTTCTATTAAATATTGACAAGAATCTGGTAAATAATAATAAGGCTAACGGCAGAAGAATAGTAACTAAAGCAATACCTAGCTCCACAACAACTATAAGGGGCTTATAGATTCCTCTTTCTTTTGCGGATAAGAACAGATTATATACGGCATTATTTCTTGAGTGTTCGTTAGCGTGTTTATCAAAGAATTCCTGAGACGAATTTCCCTTGTAACCCCTCCACTCCACAGGGGTAAACCTACTCTTCTTCTCAAACTGCAACGTGTTCAGGTAGAAATGCTTTCCGTTCCTCTGGGCAACAGACTCAGCTTCAGTCTGTCCGTTAACAAACCTTATCCTGCCCCTGCTTAAGTCTGCCTGATTACCATTAACAAAATCATTGTCAAAGAAATTCCTCGTAGAAACATCATCCTCCACATTAACATCATAAACCCACCAGTGCCCTAATCTTTCTCCGCTTTCAAATACAGTGGCATGCCTATATAAACGGTCTTTTGACTGGCCACGGCCGGTATTCCAGAAACCTAATTTGTAAGTTTCCCTGGCAACGCCATACACAGGGTCATATTCCATGTGCAACTTGGGGCTCATAAGCCATTTCTTATTCTTGTGTATTTCCCATCTTACCCTTCCGGCATGGTCAAGAGATCTTTCCTTGATGCTATCTTTGAACCTGCGGGTCTCATCAATATCATACACAAAACGCATCTCGGATTTCTCCTTTGTGCCTCCTACCCTTCTTAAGAAATCAGGATTCTGGGTAGTCTGGCTTAATGGACTTTTCCCGGTATACTTAGACTGATCAAGAATAATATTGCCCCTTTCATCATAAATTGCAGCATAAGTATCTGCCCGTTTCCCGTATCCCAAATGCAAAGCACCGGTATCATAAGCAGTAGTGATATCTCCATTTTGATGTATAAACGTAATCTCACGGAACCTGTTTAATAACTCCATACCGAAAGAACCAATTATCTCTTCGTGCTTCGTATTAACAAGAGAGTTAACTAGTTTATTTAAATCTTCCTTACTGCCTATAGAATAATCCGAAAGAGATATAATTAACCTGCCTTCTCCGTCTTTTAAACTTACAGACAGATTCTTTAAACCTTTCACTGTAAAATCAGCCGTAGCTAATGCCTTATAATTAGCAACAATGTTTGTCCCTAATATAATATTTTTCCCGGTGCTATTACTCCTGGCCTCAAATACTCCTTCAAGGGTCAAGAAAACAGCCTTCCTGGCTCCCACGTGTTTCCCGAGGTGATAGGTAGCAGAGTTGATTATTTGCCTGCCTTTATCGTTGCCAAAACCATAAGAGCGATATCCGGTCCCGTGGTGATCAATATCAAACACATAGAGCCCGGCGTCATCCTGCTCTTTCTGAAGAAATATATTCCCGTCAAAATCACGCCAAGAACTACGCACTACTTGGCCTATTTTCTTATTTTCTTTGTTATAAAAAGTAACCGTATTACGCGATCTGGTGTATTGTGCGGAGAAATCTATCTCCTCAAGAATGCCGCGCCCCACTTCCATAGGCCCGTTTGCTTCAATCATATAATCAGTAAACGAATCTGAAGCAAATTCAAAGACTTTAAGCATAGCGGCTGAAACATCTCTCTCTTTACCATTAACAATAAGCCTGCTGTTCCTATATTCTGCCCTTTCCTGCCTTTCAATTGATAATCCTTCAGGTAGGCTAAATTGAGAGTTTCTTACATCTGTGCCTGCGGGCGTCTTATCCGAAATTTTATCCATATATTCCAATATACCGGCAATATTAGAAGCATTAAACAGCTTCCTTCCAGCTTCTTCATTCTTAATCCTGATATGACGCCTGCCGACTAATCCGTCAACCTTATCCCGCAATATTATAAAACACACCGGTTCATTATCTAAATCCACAACGAGGCTGGCAAACTCAGATAGCACCTTAGAGAAAGCCAACGGCTCTTGCCTTAAATTGTAATCCTGTAAATCATACCGTACGCTATATTTCTTGCCCTGATATTCAAAAACTATATCCGCTATACCCCTATTAGATATTTTAATCTGAGGCGTTTCTTCATCTCTAAAAGCCTGGTAGGAGTAGCTAATCTCATTTCCATCCGGTGAAAGCATAGCTATGCGCGCCCACTCAAGCTTGGTCAAATCAACAGATACTGCCGCAGGAAGCTGGTTAGTAATACCCTGATTAATTCTGGCTATTTTCCTTACCCAATCATTCATCATGGAACTTGCCTTAGATTTAAATACTATAGCCCCTTCCGGAGAAACCTGATATTCCATATCTGTTGAAGTAGAAACTCTCTGAACTGCCCTAAAGGTAGGCAATATATAAGGCCCATTTTGTTTCTCTATAATATAAGTATCTGTCCTTGCCGGCATTTTAACTTCAAAAACATCACCGCCAAATAGCATCCTGATTTCGCCCTGATTTGCACTAATTCCAAATAAGCGCTCAAGAACTCCTGCCATGGATAATTGCTTTATGCGATTGTATTTTATGACAGTGTTATCCGGAAGAACTACTGCTTCTTTCCCCATATCCACTGCCCAGCCGGACTGATTAGCATAGACTAAGCCGGTTATATTGCCTTTTTCATCCCTGCTGAAATCGCTATAAACTCGTTCCACTGCTTTGATGTCTTCGGTCTTAACCCCTTGTTTGTTTAACTTAGCCAAGACTGTTTCGCCTAACACATCTTTACCTTCACCCAGCCATACCCTTACGCCCTTTACCTTGCCTGCATCGCCTACTTTACCATCGAGCATAACCCTGCCCCAGGCGTCATAACCTACATAGCCAAGGACATTACCTTTGCTATCAATATTTTCCGCTACCTTAAACCTCATGACAACTTTTCCCTGCGCATCACGTACATCTTTTAAACCTATCTCTCTTGAATAATAAAGCACCTTTCCTGTCGCCTGTGCGTTTTCTCCCATAGCATAGACAGGGGCCCCTTTGGTTGAATCCATATTAGCACCCAAAAGCATAACTTTTGATCCGTCAACGCCCAGATAATAAAGCGCTACCGCATCCCCGCCTTTACCCAGGCGCATAAGCGACGCACCGCGATAAATCCTTCCGGATAATTCTTCTCTTCTTATCTGGATATCGCTATTGGGTATCCATTCTTCCCTCTTGCCCTCTTCAGCCAACGGGTCATATAATAAGACTTTCTCTTTGTAAAGTTTTTCTAATGCCTCTTCTCCCTTAGCGTTCAGGTCAACGCTGACAAAAGGATTGACCTTCTTTCCCAGCATCCTTACCGGCTTCCAGCCTTTTAACAAGGCATCCTCTGCCGAGGCCGGCTCTTCTTTTGATTCAGAATACCCTTTGGATGAACGGTCATCAACCGAGAAACTCAAGAACTTCTCCTGTCCGACAGGTGGCTTCCATAAATACTCTTTAACCTGATCCGCACTAAGACGCTCTACCTGCCTTGCCCTTAAATCCTCAAGCACCTGGCTATCAATAATAGGAATATTAATGAGTCCTCTTGCAAAATCAAAGTGGTTGATTAATCCAAGCACGACTTTCCCGTCAACCTTATAGTCGCCCTTCACAAAGTCAACTTTGCGCTGGTATATCCCGCGAGGCAATGCCACTGCCTCTGTTGCCTTGCCGGAAACCGCAAAAACATATATGCCGTCTTCTCTCTCGACGCTACGAATACCCAACTGCCCAGCCTGGGCTACAAACTCTGCTTCAGTCAAAAAAAGCAATTTTCTTAGTAAAGGATTCCCTTCTACAGCAACAGGTACGACGAACCTGGATTTAGCTAACGCTACCAGCTCCTCGCTTCCCTTAACATTAAGCAGCAGCGGGTTATCCCTATCCACAAAATACGCGTAATCTCTGGTAAGCCTACCTTCTACAATTACAGGAGAACTGAATAACCCGCCCTCCAGCGCCAACTTTTGGATATCGCCGGCCTCAAACTTATCAAAACCTTTTGTTTTATTGACTATGACTGCCGTGATAGGCGAATCTTCGCGATAAAGCTCTTCGAAAATATTTATGGTAGGTAAACCCGGACGGACAATAACCGGATAAAGTATATCGCCAAACCTCTCTTTATTCTCGGCAATATATTTTTTAGGCAGTATTAATGTCCTGCCTTTTTTATCTCCAATCTTAACCGGGTCTTTCTTGCCTTTTATACTTACAAAATAACCCTCGCTTGTTTTAATAATCCCTTCTTCATTAAGCCCTGCTTCATCTAGATAGCGCTCCTCAACCGCATTAGCTACGTCTCTCTCGCCCAAAAGCAACGCCCTATTGCCATCAAGCCTGTAACCTAAACCAGGTTCTGTCTCTGAATAAGCTGTTTCTCTTATTGCCGCGGGGCCGGGAATAAAATCTTTTCCTTCTGCGGCTAAACCGCGGATGGAAATTTTAACCGGGCCCTCAACAATCGGAGGCCCTCTACACTCATTAGGCATAACTGTTTCTAAGGGCCTCAACGGAGAATTTGTTGGTATGCCTAATAGCTCAACCCTCTTATTCGCTCCCCATTTCAGGAGCGGGCCGGATGTTAATCCCATACCATCTACGCTTCCGTTCTTATGCCAGTTAACTCCATAATCAACAGTCGCAGTTGTATTACGGGTAAACGGCACAGGGACATCAAGGCTTAAGCGCACGGATTTTGTGTCATATTTATCATTCAACCCTCCGGTAACAGTAAACTTCACATCCTTAGGAAGCTGCACCTCAACAAAGGCCTGCGCCTTAGTGGAATTTTCTCCGGCATGCATTATGCGCCCGCCTGCGGTAGTCTTTACTTTTTCGCCTGATAAAAATCCAACCTTTCCTCTTGCCTCCAATCCTGCGTAAAGATACTGTTCACTGGGCGCCCACTTAGAAGTATCCCACTCCGGCCTGACAAATAACTTCCACATGTTGCCGGTATTGCTATCCTCCCACCCGAAACCTAAGCTGGTATAAGTCAGCCTCTCATCCACGGCAAAAACTTCGGGTTTATACACCGGCTTACCTTTTGCATCGTGATACTCTATATCCATAGTCTCTTTGGCAGCAGTAAATATACCGGCGCCCTTAAGCTCTACAAAATAGTCATTTGCAAATTTATCTTTAATATGAATACTGTGCATCTGTATTGCGTTATCGCCTACGCGGGCAGTTTTACCTTTACCTTCCAGCTCTCTTTCTAGGGAATAGTCAATATACCCGGCATAAGCAGCAGAAAGCGTATGGCTGTCAAACTTCTTTGAGAGGGCCGCGGCGTCAAAAAGAACCAGCCTGCGCTCTTTCCACTCCTTCAATTCCGTCACACCCTGAGGGCCTTTAGACTCATACAGGCTATCGCTAAAGAATTCCTTGTACTGAGTCCTGTCAGCAACGCTAACCGCTAAGAAATTCATTACGTTTTCGCCCTGAGACCTTAAGCCAACTCCACTCTGATGCGTAGCCGGCGTTCCACTGTATTGCAAGGCGACACTGTAAAGATCAATGTGGTGGCCATAGTTCTCAGTGAAGAATTGGAAGATGGAATTAACCTGGGCGCTATTGCCTAAGTATCTATCGACTAAGAAAGAACCCAGATACCCCTTAGGATTCTCAGACTCAATAAGCTCGGTTAACTCCGCAGAAGAGAACAACGGCAGGCCAGGATAGCGGGCCTTAAGCTCATCAGTTAAACCCATAATACCTCTCTTGCGTATAAATAATTCTTCTTTGATATTCTGGATATCTATGGCAAAATCCTTTATGGCGTCGGATAAATCCAGCATCTCGTCGCGTGAACCCTGGAACCTTCTTAATATACTGATTGCGCCTCCGATTGTTTTGGCGCGCAAGTCGATGATAAACTGGGCCTTTTTATATGCCTCTACCTGCTGCGCAAGGTATTCCTTGGCTTTATTAAGCTTGCCTTCCAGCTCCTTTACATAGTTTAATGAATCCTGGTATTCCCTGCTTATCTCCTTAAGGTATTTGATAGATTCAGGGATGGCCTTCTCGACAAGGTCATCCTTTCTTTGAAGAGCACCGTCATATCTTACCTGCCAATAGGGGATACCCTCATCTGTAAGGTATTTCTCGTATGCCTTGGCATCAGCTATACGCATCTCCCAATAGGGAATCCCGGTATCCAGCCTTCCGTCACCATTAGTATCTTTGCCCACCAGGGTATCGCGATAATTATAGGCATCCTGTACCCTATCTTCCCAATAAGGAAGATCTATTGTAATCAATCCGTCGCGATACTGAACTGCGGTATCTAACCTCTCCTCCCAATAAGGGATATCTGTTGCGGTTAACTGGTCACGATAGTCCACAGCCTTATCCAACTGCTCCTGCCAATAGGCTACGTTCTGCGCAGTCCCATTAAGCTTTGCATCATCTAACTTTTCCTGCAGCCCGGGAATTCCCCATTCTACGTCGGTAGTAACTTTTTCAAGCTCTATCTTAGCAGCATTTAACGAATCAGTTATATAAGGTATGTCATAATCTCCGGCGTTTACAGAATTAATATCTTCCTTTGCCTTGGCTAATTTCTCTTCTAACCCTGAAATACTCCACTCTGTATCAGAGTTTAATTTGTCCAATTCGACTCTGGCTAAGTCTCTCTTGCCCTCTAACCCGGTTATGCCCCATTCGCCGGTTTGGAGATCCACAAGCTGGGAATCTATGTTTTCCAACTGTTGATTTAACCAATCAATACTCCACTTGCCATTGGCGTCGCCGTTATTGAGCACCTCTAGCTCGGCATTGAGACTACTAAGATGCTTATTTGCCTGATTAATCCTTCTTGCTAAATCACCAAGGCCGCTATTGGCTATAGCAAGCTTTTTAGCAAAATACTCAACGCCTCTTTGGGCATCTAAAACTGCCTCCTGGGCCTGAAGCGTTGATTCCTTTATCCACGCAGAGAGCATCTTTTCAGGCTCTTTATACCAGTTATCTGACTGCGCAAGCAGCCTTTCGGCACGCGCTGCCCTATTCTGAAGCAATGCCATATTTTCCTTGGCGTATTGCAAATCAAGGACTTCATCTATCCCTGTATCACCTTTATTTAAACGGGACTGCCAGCCTGAAGCATCATTCATCTCCTGATTCCAATATGCAAGCTCTTGTTGGGCAGAAACCCTCTGTTCAATATAATAGTCGCGTAGTCCTTCAGATTCAGTATTGTTTATCTTCTGGTTTAAATCAGCAATCTTTTCAGTAACCGCTTCAATATTGCCCTGTACATAGGCTACCCCTTCGCTTGCTTTAGATAAGGCCTTATTATAATTTGCAGTAGCAGAGTCCAGATTAGCGGACTGTTCTTGTATCTGCATTTTAAGATAATCAATGCGTTCCCTAAGAGAGACGTCATATTGTTTAATCACGCTCTCCATATAAACTTTTATATCCGCTTCAATCCTCAATTCTTCCTGTTTAACCGGAAGTTCTCTATAAACCTTATCCTTTAACCCATGAATTTTACTGATAAGTTTTAGGTCGCGTGAGCTATTAGCAAGGCCCAATATATCGTCAAAATATCTTCTAAGGTCGCTATACATCTGCTCTTGATAGGCACTGGCGCGGGCGACTTGAGCTAAAACGCTCTCAACTGTCTTTAATTCTATCGGCCTCTCTGGCAAACGCTCTACGCCTCCAACCGGAGGAGCATTGGTTGCTACGCTATAACCGTCTTCATCAAGTATATAACCGTAGATCTCCTCATCAGGTATATTATCCGAATTCTTTATCATCCTGGCATGTTCTACAACCGCAGGGATAACCCTCATCTCTCCGTCTTTGCTCCTGCCTTCGGCAACATAGTCAGGATGCCACAATTTACGGACCTCGCTGCCTAAAACAAGCTCTTCTTTACCTTCACCGAAATCTACGACCACAGTTTCACCGGAACTTATATAATCCTTCACCTTCTTATAATCTTCATATGTATATAAGAAATGCGTGTAGGGGGCATTCTCTCTAAAGGTCCAGACAATAGCGTAAGGGACCCTTACCTTAACCGATCTTACAAAAGCAAATGGCCTGCCCTCTGCATCTTTATAAGCGCTTTTCTTTACATCATAGGTAATCTCGCTATCTGTATGAAGCGTAAGGGGTATAGTATGTTCATAGATCTTATTGTCCTGGCTTCTGGCAGAATAAGTCTGGGTATACTTAGACTCTTTATTCAAAGGAGATTTTTTTACCGGGGCACGAGCCTTAATTACCGCTTCTCCGGTATGAAGGAAGTCCTGTGATTGCTCTCCGATTAAACCCTTATTCATACGCTCACGTATAACTATCATGCTTAAGCTCGGAAGGGCTGTTTCGGTGGAATAAGGATTGACCCGCGCCCAAGTTGATAACGGGGTGTTTTTAGAATCAAATAGGTAGGCTCCGTTTCCGGTAGTTAGATCCGCGACCCTGGCAAATACAGTCGGAGGGATATTCTCCGGAGTTTCAATTACATTTACCCGCCTTCCGTATTTATCTACGCTACAGCCAAAGGCACTAAATATGCCCTCAAACATCTTATCTAACTTCTCTAGGTCATCTTTGCCGCTCATACGGATAAGCCTGCGGGGGAATGATGCTTCATCCTCGTTTGTAAGCCAGGGCCATTCTCCGGTAGCGCGCATAAATTGCTCGGTGCTGAAGATATGCTCTTTGCCGCCTTTTTTCTCAAATCTTCCGGGATTTTCTTCGCTATAATACATAGGAGCGGAAGAAACTACATACCACTCTTCATCAGTAAGGACTTTGGCATTTCTCTCATAAACCCTTCTGAAAATAGTTTGCATATGAGTATCCAAATCGCTTTCAATATAATAGTCCGCTCTTTCACTCTGATGTTTAAGCCTCCATTCAGCTATCGCCTCGCTAGCCTTTGTTTTTTCTCCTTCTAATTTTACGATTTTCCCTTTTGCCGAAGAAGAGTTGCTACCGGAAAGCCTCTTAATCTTTGCGTCAATCTCTTCAATAGCCGCCTTAAGCTCCACTATTTTCGGGTGATCCGGTTCTTCACTGGTAACTGCCCTGCGGTACGCCTCCATCTGTACCAAAGAAGGCAGATAAATTGCCGGATATTCCTTAAACTGGTTCTCCATAAGAAGAAGTGATGCAATAATATCATTTAAGCACTCACCGAGGTTCTTTACATCAATAAACCCGGTGGTATCAAATTGCTTAAACTTGTTCTCATTGCCATCTTTGGCAACTGTCGGGAAGTAAATAAATTTACCGTATTTTGTCTGTAGTAAATATATTTTGTTACCGAATAGTCCGAGGTTAAATTTAGGAAGCAACGGATAAGTTTCTCCGCCGAAAAGAGTGGCATCTACTTCGGCAAGCCAGATATCAGCCCCTACTTTAATACCCTTTGTGCCCAAGGCAGCCTGGAATAATTTCAAATCTAGGGCCAGAAGGTTGACTCCGGGCTGGTTCCCGAAACCGAGAACCTCAACTCCAAGTTTTCTCTCTTCTTTAAGCGGGACCATCAACCCCCCGACATTATCCAAACGCGCTTTATTTGGCATCTGCCAGATAGTAAGTAAATCATCGTACAATGCGATACCGGCTAAGCCGACATTCCATCCGGTAATCTGATTCTTGACAAACCCATAACTAATATTGACCGCGTCAATCACAGGAGAAACCTCCCCGCCTAACTGCAGGCCTATATTAAAGTTGCCTACCTTGGCTATTTCTACCAGGGTATTATGATATCCGTACTGGAATGCCGCGTACAATCCGATAAGCTCCTTTTTGCTCATAGACTTCTTATTTCTGGATACCTCGTAGAATATCTGCCTTAAATTCATATAATTAATATATAGCCTGCCTAATGCTGACTGGGCATAAGCAAATTCAAGCTCGCTAAAAGAATCTTTATCCAGGATATTTGTTTTTACATATTCCTCCGCGGTATGCTGATTGCCGATTACTGAAGATTCCTGCTTAATAGCATAATCAAGCAACCCGGCTATAGCCATCCTCGCGCAGGTATCATCGGCTTTTTCCTCTTCCAACTTAAGCCCTAAGAAAGCCTTTAATTCTTTCAACCTTACGGCTTCATTGACAAGGTATTCATTAAATAATGTTTCTGCGGCCTTAGGATCGGAGAGAATAACCTGCCTTCTTATGTTTTCAAGGGCCCTGTTTCTTTCAATGAAGCGTATCGTAAAAGCAAGCACAGCATCATTTTCCCCTTCATTAACTGCAGCCTGAAGGCTGGATAATGCTGCCTCGCCCATTGAAACACCCTGAAATTCTCCGGCAAGCTTCCCAAAACGCACATCTTGGTCCAGCTCGTTTTTATCCTGCTTATTATCTTCTCTATTCAACGAAGTAGTTGCCTGGGCTCTTAAAATACTCCTTCGCGCCTTA
>CAZAPC010000002.1:0-30725 GCA_964486875.1 uncultured Planctomycetales bacterium | reverse complement strand
TGCCTTTTTTACTCCAAAGGCAATATCAAAAGTGCGAAATATATTTTACATTATCCTTATTTTCTAAGAAAATAGTTGCAACGGGGCTCGACAAAAGTCAATCGCTATGATAAAATACAACCTTTACAGGAGAATAAAAATATGCGTGATTATTTTAAGCTGCTGAGATTTATCAGGCCTTATCTGGGGATTTTTATCTTTGCTGCAGTCTGCATGGGATTTTCTGCTATATTTGACGGCGTGTCACTTGCAATGATGGTTCCTCTGGCGGACAAGGTCCTTACTAATAAGAAAATCATTATACCTGCCAAACTGCCTGATTTTCTAAGCAATCTTGTGGATAAGATAAATAATGTTCCTGCAGAAGCGCTTCTAGGGTATATGGCGGCGGCGATTGTTCTGCTTTTTATAGTCAAGGGGGTTTTCGGTTTTTTGCAGAGTTATTTCATGTCGGATATCGGCCAGCGCATAGTAAGGGATATCAAGGCAAAACTTTACGCAAGATTTCAGGACCTCTCCCTGGATTATTTTACCCATAAGCGCGGGGGAGAAATGATTTCTCGAATCACTAATGATGCCAGGGTGGTTGAAAATGCCGTATCTTACGGCTCGACGGATTTAGTCTACCAGGGGCTGCAGGTTGTAATATTCTTTTCGCTCACGCTTTTTATATACCCTAAGTTTGTTATTTTTATTCTGCCTCCGCTGGCAATACTCGGGTTTACCATTTCAAAGGTAGGCAAGAAATTAAGAAAGTTGTCGCGCAGTTCTCAAGAGAATGCTGCGGATATAAACTCTGTCCTCTACGAAACCATTACCGGAGCGCGCATTGTCAAGGCTTTCAATATGGAGTCATATGAAATAAATAAATTTAATAAGATTAATAATGATGCTTACCGTATCTCGATGAAGTCTATTAAGCGCACGCTTCTGTTAAGCCCGGTTACCGAGATCTTAGGATGTCTTGCGGGGGTTACGGTATTTTATTTAGGGGGAAGAGAAGTAATCGCGGGAAAGATTTCTTTTGGCGTCTTCGGGCTCTTCATCGGCTCACTTTTATCGACTATCCGCCCTTTTAAGAAATTAAGCCAGGTGAATTCCTTAAACCAGCAGGCGGTAGCAGCAAGTGACAGGATATACGAGGTTTTAGAGGCTAAGCCTTCGGTCGCAGAGTCTATTACGGCATACGATCTTAAAGTTTTTAAGGACCGCATTGTGTTTGACGATGTCTGGTTCAGCTATGGCCATGACCAGGTGCTCAAAGGGATAAATTTGGATGTGCCTTATGGCTCTATGTTCGCTATTGTAGGTCCCAGCGGTACGGGGAAGACGACACTTTTGGACTTAATTCCGCGTTTTTATGACCCTAACCGAGGGAGGGTAACGATTGACGGCGTGGATATAAAAGATATTACTTTAAAGTCTCTGCGTAATATGATCGGTATAGTTTCGCAGGAGACTATTCTATTTAACGATAGTATTAAAAAGAATATAGTTTATGGTAATCCGGGGGCAACAGATAAAGAGGTAGAGGAGGCAGCCCGCCAGGCTAACGCCCATGATTTTATAATGAAATTGCCTTCAGGATATGATACCTTTATCGGAGACAGGGGCATGCGTATTTCAGGAGGGGAACGCCAAAGGATAGCAATAGCCCGCGCGCTTTTAAAAAATCCTCCAATATTGATTCTTGATGAGGCTACCTCTCAGTTAGATTCTCACTCTGAGGGGGTAGTCCAGGAGGCTTTAGATAGGCTTGTAGAGGGCAGGACTGTATTTGTTATCGCACACAGGCTTTCTACGGTGCGCAACGCACACAGGATAGTGGTTATGGATAAGGGTGCTATTGCCGAAGCAGGCACGCACCAGGAGCTTTTAGATAAGGGTGGTTTGTACAAGAGTCTTTATTCTATTCAAAAGATACAAAAATAGTTGCAAACTCTTCTTTTTTTAAGTATAATACTCCACTAAATGTTGATTGAACGGGTTTGAGCTATATTAACAATTTAACAGGGGGAATAAGACGTGCCATCAGATTTAATAAAGCAGTTATTAGAAGCAGGGGTTCATTTCGGGCATCAGACCAAGAGGTGGAACCCGAAAATGAAAAAATTTATTTTCGGCTCAAGGAGCGGGATCTATATAATTGACCTGGAAAAGTCAGAAGAGTGTATTAACCGCGCCCGCGATTTCCTCATGGATATAACTTCTAAGGGTGAATTCGTGCTGTTTGTAGGAACCAAGAAGCAGGCGCAGGAAGTAATGCAGCAGGAGGCATTGCGCTGCGGGATGTATTATGTTACCGACCGTTGGCCGGGAGGAATGCTTACTAATTTTTCTACCATAAAGAAGAGCATAAACCGCCTCAAGGATATAGAGAAGATGCGCGTGGACGGGACGTTTGCAAAGATTACCAAAAAAGAGATTGCTGCCTTAGAAAAAGAATTAGCTAAACTTAACAAAAACTTTGCTGGTATTGTTCCTATGGAGAAAATGCCCAAGGCGATGTTTATTATAGATACCTACAAGGAAGATACGGCAGTAAAGGAAGCAAGGAGGCTGCGTATTCCGATAGTTGCGCTAATCGATACCAACTCTAACCCTGATTTAATAGATTATCCTATACCCGGCAATGATGATGCTACTAAGTCTATTAAGGCGGTGGCTGGGATCATTACTGATACGATCATAGAGGGAAGAAAAAAATTCCTTTCTTATTTAAGTCAGGAGGGTGTCAAGGTTGATGGTGCAGGCGAAGGCGAAGCTGAGCCAGGTCTTTTGCCGGAAGAGGAGATAAAAATAAAAGAGATAGAAAAAATAGTGGAAACTATAGAGCCTATAGATGAAGAGGGTAAAACATTAAAAAAGGGGCACGTCAAACCGGCGGAGCCTAAGATTAAAGGCAAAAGAAAGGTATAATTCAAGATGAAGATTTCGGTAGATTTAATAAAGGAATTGAGGGAAATTACTTCTTCAAGCGTGGCGCATTGCAAAAAGGCGCTTGAAGAGTCCCAGGGAGACATTAAAAAGGCGGCGGTTTTATTACGCAAGCAAGGTTTAGAGATTGCCGCGAAAAAGCAATCCCGCGCGGCAAAAGAGGGAAGGATAGAGGCGTATATACATCATGGCAATAAGATCGGGGTTTTGCTTGAGGTAAACTGTGAGTCTGATTTTGTGGCGCGTAATGAAGATTTCGCTAGGTTTACCAAGGATGTGGCTATGCAGATAGCTGCAACAAGCCCGCTATATTTAAAGAAAGATGATGTCCCGGCAGAGGTGTTGGAGAATGAAAAGAGCAAAGATGATTTTTATAAAAATCACTGCCTTTTGGAGCAAGTTTTTGTAAAGGATCAGTCTATAACAGTTAATGATTATTTGGGCAGCATTGTAGCTAAGGTCGGCGAGAATGTAGTTATACGCCGATTTATGCGTTATAAGATCGGCGAATAATGGCAGTTTCTTCAGCTTATAAAAGAATAGTCCTTAAATTAAGCGGTGAGGCCCTGCAAGGGGAGAAATCCCACGGTATAGACCATGTTGTGTTAATATCTATCGCCCGCCAGATTAAAGAAATCCGTGATTTGAAAGTAGATGTTGCGGTTGTGCTGGGCGCAGGCAATATTTTCCGCGGCCAGGAAAATACCGGTTCCCGCGGCCTGGATATGGATAGGTCTGTGGCTGATTATATGGGCATGCTGGCTACGGTTATTAACGGCCTAGCCTTGCAGGATGTTTTAGAGAAGTCAAAAGTCCCCACCCGGGTTATGACGGCAATTGATATGGAGCGTATTGCCGAACCTTATATAAGAAGGCGCGCTATAAGGCATCTGGAGAAGGGCAGGGTGGTTATATTCGTTGCCGGGACAGGCAATCCGTATTTTACCACTGATACGGCTGCGGCTTTGCGTGCAATGGAGATAAATGCCGATGCTATACTTAAAGGGACTCAGGTGGATGGCGTCTATTCGGCAGACCCGTTAAAGGTAAAAAGCGCAAAAAAATTCTCAAAGTTAAAATATATTGAAGTATTGAAGAAGGGGCTTAAGGTTATGGATGCAACTGCAATCAGCCTTTGTATGGATAATAGCCTTCCCATAGTAGTATTCAACCTGAATAAGCCCGGTAATATTAAACGCGTTGTCCTGGGAGAAAAGATCGGTACGGTTGTCGCTTAAAAATACCCAACATATTCTTAAGAATCACGGGAGGCAATGAGATGAGTACTAAAGAGATTTTGCATGGGGCAGAAGAAAAGATGAAGAGGGTCTTAGAGTCGGTAACTAGGGAGTTTTCGGAGATCCGTACCGGAAGGGCAAGCCCTACTCTTGTCGAAGGAATGCATATAGATTATTACGGTACCCCTACTCTACTTAAGCAGCTCGCTTCTATATCTGCTCCTGATGCACATCTTCTGGTTATTCAGCCATGGGATATTTCAGCTATACCGGAGATAGAGAAGGCAATAATGAAGTCAAACCTGGGGATTACTCCTTCTAATGACGGCAAGGTAATAAGGCTCTCTGTTCCTCAGCTTTCTAAGGAGAGGCGTCAGGAGTTGGCCAAAGTAATACATAAGATGTCTGAGGACGGAAGGATATCGCTTCGCACTATAAGGCGCGATGCAAAAGAGCATTTGGAAAAGATGGAGAAGGATAAACTTATATCTGAAGATGATAAATTCCGCGGTATAGATGAGCTGCAGAAGCAGGTAGATAAATATATAGCAAAAGTAGATGAGACATTAAAGAATAAAGAAAAAGAAGTATTGGAATTCTAGATTTGGGCCTCCACGTAAAATGCCGCCTGTGGCGGCATCACGTGGTTGGCCCGTGATTTTGCAAAGCAAAATTTTACGGGCCTCTAGCTCATCCGGTAGAGCAGCGGCTTTTTAAGCCGCGTGTGCCGAGTTCGAGTCTCGGGAGGCTCATTAAATATTGTTAAAACGAGAACTCCAGGGGTGCAGGGGAAGATTCCCCTGCGATTGGGGGAGAACATTAAGAGGGGGCTTGCCCCCTCTTAAAGAGCGACTAGCATAAGCTAGGAGCGATGAGTTCGAGTCTCGGGAGGCTCATTGATTTGATAACCTGTGGTTTCGCTCCGTGCTGAAATTTTCGCCGGGAGCTTCGGTTTACGGCTCGCTCTCGTCCGACCATACAAACCGTCGGGCTTCGTTCGCCGTAATTCCTTGCTCCCATTTGCCGAAAAATTTCTAATGTACGTCCCTAAACCACAGGTTATCAATAATTGTTTGATTTTATGCGGTAAGAGGAAATAGGGCGGATGGCGGAATTGGCATACGCGATAGCCTTAGGAGCTATTGGGGCAACCCTTGGAGGTTCAAATCCTCTTCCGCCCATGAATTTTGCTAACGCAAAATTCACTCCGAGCGGTACCATAATTTCTGATATAGGTTTAAGCAAGGAGAAAGGCATACGCGAATTGCGCAGTGCTCGAGAAAAATAGGCATTGCGGGAGTGGCTCAGTTGGTAGAGCGTAACCTTGCCAAGGTTAATGTCGCGGGTTCGAATCCCGTCTCCCGCTTTTTAAGAAACTAACTTTGAAAGGAGAAACAAATGCAGATTATGGATTTTCTATCTAAGAAAGCCATTATTACCGATATCAAATTTACCAAGAAGGAAGATGTTATCAGAGAGCTGGTTGATGTTTTGATTGAAGCCGGCGATATCGAAAAGCGCGCGCGCAATAAACTGATTGAATCTCTGATGAACCGGGAGGCCTTGGGTTCAACTGCTATAGGCCAGGGGATAGCTATACCGCATGCTAAATCCGATTGTGTCGGAAAATTGGTCGCTGCTTTTGGGCTCTCTAGCAAAGGGGTGGATTTCGATTCTTTAGACGGCGAACCAGCATACATTTTTTTTCTTTTGGTGGCTCCTCAGGATTCTGCCGGGCCGCATTTAAAGGCCTTGGCGCGTATCTCAAGGCTCCTTAAAGATAAATACTTCCGCGATACTCTTCGTGCCTGTGAAGACGAAAAGGCCATTGTCAGGATAATAACCCAGGAAGACGAGAAAAGGGTTTAAGGGTTTTTTTATGCCGGACAGAATTAAGACTCTGCTTAAATGGTTTTATCCCGGAATCGGGATTAAGCGCTGGATTGCCCTAAGCATTTTTGGCGTTATTATACTGATTTTTTCCTCAGGTAGGCTGCGCACCGATGAGTTTTTATTTTTTAAGATCCTTGATGCGGTAATTTTATTTTCCGGAATAATTATTCTTATCCTTGGGGTTAAGAGGATATTAAGGTCGCTAATTGCGGTTTTTGTCCCTACCTCAAGGGGGTTGGAGCTTTTAGATATAATTTACCAGAATAAACAGATTAACCGCGGGCCTAAGGTCGTAGTAATAGGCGGGGGGACCGGGCTGTCAGTCCTTTTAACCGGCCTCAAGCAGTTTACTTCAAATATATCTGCGATAGTTACCGTAGCCGATGACGGCGGTTCTTCGGGGAGGATAAGGGAAGAATTTGATATATTGCCCCCGGGAGATATAAGAAATTGCCTTGTAGCTTTAGCCGACGCACCGGCCTTAATGAGGGATTTATTCCAGTTCAGGTTTGATACTAACTCAGAGCTTTCGGGGCACAGCTTCGGCAATCTTTTTATTACGGTAATGACAAGGCTTACCGGAGATTTTGAGAAGGCGATTAAAGAGACAAGTAAAGTATTGGCTTTGCGCGGGCAGGTGATGCCTTCTACATTAGATAAAGTAGTTTTAGTTGCTAAGCATAAAGACGGGACGACTACGGTAGGAGAAAATAAGATACCCAAGACGCGCCGCTCAATCGAAAAGGTGTATCTTAAGCCTGATAAACCTCAGGCTACTCCTGATGCTATAAAGGCTATAAAAGAGGCGCAGGTTATCGTCTTAGGCCCGGGCTCTTTGTATACCAGTATAATACCTAATCTTTTAATTGGCGAGATTAACGAAGCTATTGTGCAGTCAGATGCGGTTAAGATTTACGTGTGCAATGCTATGACTCAGCCGGGGGAAACCGATGATTATAGCGCCTCTGAGCATATAAAATCGCTCATTTCGCATTCTCATCCTAAGATTATAGATTATTGTATTGTGAATACCGCGGTTATGCCTAAAGATATTTTAAACCGTTATTCTGAACAAGGGTCCTACCTTGTTTTAGACGATAGGAAAAAGATAGAGAATATGGGTTACCGTGTTATCGGGGACGATTTTGTAATTATTGAGGATTCTCTGATCAGGCATGATCACCTTAAATTAGCAAAGATTATTTTGGGCCTTATAGAGGAGATATAATTTAATGGCTAAGCTGAAAAAAGAACTGGTCGTTAAGAACAGGCAGGGTTTGCATGCCAGGCCGGCGGCATTATTTGTCCAGATAGCCAATAAGTTTGATTCCCGTATTATAGTCAGGCATGATGATGAAGAGGTTAACGGCAAGTCGATTATGGGCATACTGATGCTTGGGGCTGAAAAAGGCAGTTCCATTATTATTGAGGCAGACGGGGATGATGCCCAATCGGCCTTGGCAGAATTAGAAAAGATTATTATGTCAGAGGAAGAATTATGACAGAGCTTAAAGGTATAGCCGCTGCAAACGGTATAAGTATAGGAATCGCGCATAAGCTGGGTAAGGAGGAATTTGTTGTCCCGCGCCAGGATATCACCGAATCTGAAATTCCCCTGCAGATACAGCTTTTTGAAGAAGCATTGATTAAGACCCGCAGGGAGATTATCGAGCTTCAGAAGAGAATAAGTTTTGATATGGGCAAGGAGGAAGCCCAAATATTTGATGCCCACCTGTTAGTGCTGGAAGACCGCATGTTTATCGAAGAGGTCATATCCCGCCTTAAGAGGGATAAGCTTAATGTTGCCTTTATCTTTCAGGAGGTATTGAAGAAATATGTTTCGGTATTTGCTAGGATAGAGGATGAATACCTTAAAGAACGCATAAGCGATATCAATGACGTCGGTAGAAGGATATTAAGGAATATGCTGGGTAGGGAAAAGAAGGGTTTAAGCGAGATTAAAGAAAAAGTAATTATTGTCGCGCATGACCTTTCTCCCTCAGACACGGCGGCTATGCACAAGAAGAGCGTAGCGGCATTTGTCACGGATGTAGGTGGCAAAACATCCCACACCGCAATTATGGCTAAATCCCTAGAGATACCTGCCGTAGTCGGAGTTGAAAACGCCACCAATACTATTAACTCTGGCGATACGTTGATAGTAGACGGCGCCTTGGGTATTGTTATCGTAAATCCTGACCAGAAGATTTTAGATTTATACCATATCGAGGAAGAAAAGCTAAAAGGGGTTACCAGAAGGTTCCTTTCTGCCAAGGATCTGCCCGCGGTTACTTTAGACGGGGTAAAAGTCGAAATAAACGCAAATATAGAATTTCCCGATGAAGTACCGGCTGTAAAGTTGCATGGAGGAGAAGGCATAGGGCTTTACCGCACGGAGTTCTTTTATATGAACAGAAAGGATTCCCCTACGGAAGAAGAGCATTACCTGGCTTATAAATATGTTGCTGAAGAAATGAGCCCCTATCCTGTTATTATACGTACCTTGGATTTAGGCGGCGACAAGTTTTTGTCTCAGTTTGCTATTCCTCATGAGATGCAGCCGTTTCTAGGCTGGAGGGCTATCCGTTTTTGCCTGGCCCGTCCGGAGATATTTAAGTTACAGCTCAGGGCTATTTTGAGGGCCTCAGTACACGGGAATTTAAGGTTGATGTATCCAATGATATCCAGTGTTGATGAATTGCGCCAGGCGAATAAGATACTTAAAGAGACCAAGGATGAATTAAGGTCAAAAGGTGTTCCTTTTGAAGATGATATACAGGTAGGGGTGATGATAGAAGTTCCTTCGGCAGCGCTTACGGCAGATATACTGGCTAAAGAGGCAGATTTTTTTAGTATCGGTAGCAATGATTTAATTCAGTATTCCCTTGCGGTTGACCGGGCTAATGAGAAAGTAGCTTATCTTTATGAGCCTGCTCATCCGGCAGTCTTACGCCTTATAAAAAATGTTATTGATTCCGCGCATCAAGGGGATATTAATGTTGGTATGTGCGGAGAAATGGCAGGAGAACCCAGCCTAGCGCTTATACTTTTAGGTTTAGGTTTAGACGAATTCAGCATGCCTCCTCAGGTTATACCGGAGTTAAAATATTTAGTTTGTTCTATAACTTTAAGCCAGGCTAAGGAGATAGCCGAAGAGGCTTTAAAGCTCTCTACCGGCGAAGAGGTGGAGGTTTACGCTCAGGCTAAGCTAAAGGAGATACTGAAATAAAAGCGTTAATTTTAGCTGCAGGTTATGCCACAAGGTTATACCCTTTGACAAAGGAGTATCCTAAGCCTTTGCTTAAGGTAAATAAAAAGCCGATTATTAATTATATAGTAGATAATTTAAATAAAGTCAAACTCGTTGATGAAATCATTGTAGTAACTAACAATAAGTTCATCGATAAATTCCGAGAGTGGAAAGCCCGAGTTAAGTCTCCTAAGAAAATCTCTCTTGTTGACGATCGCACCAAGAGTAACGAAGACAGGCTTGGTGCGATAGGAGATATAAATTTCGTGCTGAAAAACAGGGGGATTAAAGATGGCTTGTTGGTTATTGGAGGGGATAACCTTTTTAACGGGAGCATCAAGGACTTCGTCGATTTTGCACTAAGGAATAAACCGAATACGGCAATAGCAGCTTATCGCCTTAGGGATATTAAAGACGCGGGTAAATACGGGGTTTTGAAGATTGATAAGAATAATAGGGTGACAGAATTTAAAGAAAAGCCTGCTAAGCCTGATTCTTCCCTTGTAGCTATGTGTTTATACCATATTCCCAGGCAGCAGCTTTCGCTGGTTAATGTTTATATGAGATTTAAAAAGTATAAAACAGATGCGACAGGAAAGTACATAGATTGGCTTAAGGGGCAGGTTGATATTTACTGTTATGTATTCAAGGGCGCCTGGTATGATATTGGCGATTATAAATATTTAAACGCGGCAAAAAAGAGGTTTGCTTAAAAAAGGAGAATAGTGATGGGTTTACGCAAGTATCTTTTTACTTCAGAGTCGGTCGGCGAGGGCCATCCGGATAAGGTCTGCGATCAGATTTCGGATGCGGTTTTAGATAAGATATTAAAGGAAGACAAAAATCCTGAGTGCGCAAGGGTTGCCTGCGAGACATATGTCACCATGGGGCTTTTGATAGTAGGAGGGGAGATTACGACCAATGCCTATGTCGATATGCAGAAATTGGGGCGGGAGGTAATTAGGGAAATAGGCTATACTCATCTTAAGTACGGGTTTGATTACCAGACCTGTGCAATAGTTAATACCATTAATAGGCAGTCTCCGGATATTGCCCAGGGCGTAAATGCCGGCGGAGCAGGGGACCAGGGGATTATGTTCGGGTTTGCTTGTAACGAGACAAAGGAGTATATGCCTCTTCCTATTACTTTGGCGCATAAATTAGTAAAACGCATGGCGGATGTGCGCAGGGCAAAGATTTTGAAGTACCTTGGCCCTGATTGTAAATCCCAGGTTACCGTTGAATATGAGGAAGGGGAACCTAAGCGCGTAGATTCTGTTGTTATCGCCTGTCAGCATACCGAGGATATACTTGATGCCTCAGGAAGGCATATTACTTCTAGGGCGAGGCAGGAAATGGTTAGGGTAATAGCTGATCCGGTCTTAAAGGGTTTTACGGATAAAAATACCAAATATTTTGTTAACCAGACCGGTAAATTCATAGTAGGCGGTCCTCAATCAGATACGGGTATGACCGGTAGAAAAATAGTTGTAGATACCTATGGAGGAACTATTGCCCATGGCGGAGGAGCTTTTTCGGGAAAAGACCCGACTAAAGTCGACCGCTCCGCAGCCTATATGTGCCGTTATATTGCCAAGAATATTGTGGCTTCCGGCCTGGCAGATAGGTTTATAGTGCAGCTTTCATACGTCATCGGCCACGCAAATCCTCTTTCTATATATGTTGATACATACGGCACAGGCAGGATTAATGACGAAAAGTTAGTTAAATTAATCCGCCAGAATTTTGAGCTGACGCCAAGGGGAATAATTAATTCATTAAATCTGCTCAAGCCGGTATATAAAAGCACTGCGTGTTACGGGCATTTTGGCAGGGATGGGTTTGCCTGGGAAAAGACGGATAAAGCCGCTGAGTTGAGAAGACAAGCGAGCAGATTATAGGAGAAAATATGGGGTATGATATTAAGGATATAAAATTAGCAAAAAAGGGCGTATTAAGAATTGAGTGGGCCAGCAATAATATGCCTGTTTTGAGCCTTATTAAGCAAAGGTTTCTAAGGGAGAAACCATTAAAGGGCTTGAAAATAGCTGCATGTTTACACGTAACTACTGAAACCGGGGTATTGGCAGGCGTGCTTAAAGCGGGTGGCGCAGAAGTCTTTATCTGCGCGTCGAATCCTCTTTCTACGCAGGATGATGTTGCCGCTTCTTTGGCCAAAGATCTTAAGGTTTCCGTATTCGCAATTAAAGGTGAGGATACTAAAACTTACTATAATCATATAAAATCAGCGCTCGGGGTAAAGCCGGATATTACTATGGATGACGGAGCTGATTTAGTCAGCACTATCCATCAGCGTCCGCATTCAATGCATAGTAATATTATAGGAGGGACCGAAGAGACCACTACGGGTGTTATAAGGTTGAAGGCATTGGCTTGCCAAAATAAACTTCGTTATCCGATTATTGCGGTTAATGATGCTTTGACCAAGCATTTATTTGATAACCGCTACGGAACCGGGCAGTCTACGGTTGACGGTATCATCCGCGCTACAAATAAATTAATAGCCGGTAGCAACTTTGTGGTCGCAGGTTACGGATGGTGCGGCAAAGGCGTGGCGATGCGTGCTAAAGGCCTGGGCGCAAAAGTAATTGTAGTAGAAGTTAATCCTTTGCGCGCATTGGAGGCTGTTATGGATGGTTTTGAGGTTATGCCGATTATGAATGCCGCAAGGATAGGAGATATATTTGTGACTGTTACCGGGGATATTAATGTAATACGCCGCGAACATTTTAAAATTATGAAGGATGGCGCAATAGTCTCTAATTCAGGGCACTTTAATGTAGAGTTGGATATCGACGGCTTAAAGAAATTATCCAAGAAAAGAAAGTTAATCCGCGATTTTGTTGAGGAGTATATCTTAAAAGACGGCCGTAAGATTTATCTTCTGGGTGAAGGAAGGCTTATAAATCTGGCAGCGGCAGAAGGGCATCCTGCGTCAGTTATGGATATGTCTTTTGCCAACCAAGCTCTCTCCGCGGAGTATATGGCTAATAATTACAAGAAATTGAAGAAGCAGGTTTACTGTGTTCCCGAAGACATTGATAAAAATATTGCTAGATTGAAATTAAGATCTTTAGGGTCTAGAATAGACGTATTAACTCCGGAACAGAAGAAATACCTGACAAGCTGGGAGATGGGAACGTAGAGTAAGTAGTCAGCAGCTAGTAGCCAGGAGATAGGGAAAAGATGAAGAAGATCGCAGTGTTAACTACCGGCGGAGATGCGCCGGGGATGAATCCGGCAATACGCTCTGTGGTGCGTTATGGGATTAACAGAGGCCTGAAAGTAACGGGTATTTTCCGGGGATGGTGGGGATTAATTAATGAGGAGCTTAGAGACCTTGATCACCGTTCTGTATCCGGCATTATCAGCCAGGGCGGAACAATGCTTAAAACAGGGCGTTGTCCGGAGTTCTCATCCAAAGAATATCAGGATCGCGCATTTAAAACGATTAAAAATAATTCTATTGATGGCCTTGTAGTTATCGGAGGCAACGGAAGCTTTACCGCCACCCATAATTTCGGGACCGCTTATGATATTCCTTGTGTCGGGATACCTGCGTCAATTGATAATGATATTAACGGGATAGATTACACGATAGGATCCGATACCGCTATCAATACTGCATTAAAGGCTATTGATAACATACGCGATACCGCAACCAGCATGGAGAGGATATTTGTTATCGAGGTTATGGGGAGAGATTGCGGGTTTATTGCTCTTTCGGTTGCACTTGCCGGAGGGTGTGAAGACGTGATTATCCCGGAACTTAAACCTAATTTTGAAAAGATGTGCCATGATATAGTCGAGGGTAATATACACGGGAAGGTGAGCTGGATTATTGTCGTAGCAGAAGGCGCGGGCAGCGCGGTTGATATCGCTAACAAGATAACAGAGATAACTTCTTTGGAAACCAGAGCTGTTGTTTTAGGCCATGTGCAGCGCGGGGGAAGCCCTACAGCATTTAGCCGTGATTTAGCTTTAAGGTTAGGGGATGCGGCCGTAGATGCTTTATTAGAGGGGAAAAAAGATTTGGCTGTTGGTTTATGCTGTGGTAGGATCTCCGAAGTTAAATTTGAGAACGCAATTAAAAAGAAAGAGCTAAAAGCAGAGTACTGGTATAATTTAATCAAGACCCTAACTTAGGGACGGTTCTTAATTTAATCTAAAAGTGTCCCTTTTTAGGGGACAGTTTTGCTTTGGTTTGAGAACCATCCCTGGATAAAGATGAAAGGAGTAGTTAAATAAGATGGGAAGAAAGTCTTTAAGCATTGATAAGCTTGCAATGGAGTTAGTTTTTAGCGATGACGCAGCGGCAAAAAATGAATTATCTAAGAAGATATTAAACCTAGCCTATAAAAAAGGAATTTATCCTTCAAGTATACATGAGTTGTATGTGGCTTTTGGAAGAGGGGAAGTCTCCGGATTTACAGTACCGGCTATAAATTTAAGAAGCATGTCTTATGATTTAGCGAGTGCTATTTTTAGAACAGCTATAAAAAATAATAGCGGCGCTTTCATATTTGAGATTGCTAAGTCTGAGATGGGCTATACTGCGCAACCTCCTGCAGAATTTACTGGGGTAATATTAGCTGCAGCAATAAAGGAGAGTTGGCAGGGGCCTGTTTTTATTCAGGCCGACCATACCCAGGTAAATCTTAAAAAATTTAAAGAGAATGCTGGTGATGAATTGCAAACTCTGCAGGATTTAATAGCTGATGCGGTTGCTTGCGGGTTTTATAATATTGATATCGATTCGTCTACCTTAGTAGATTTATCAAAAAAAGAAATAAAGAAACAACAGAAGGATAATTACGAGTCATGCGCAAAGCTTACTCAGTTTATCCGTAGGATAGAGCCAAAGGGGATTACTGTTTCGGTTGGCGGAGAAATCGGTGAAGTAGGACACACTAATTCAACGCCTGAAGACCTGCGCGCTTTCATGGAAGGGTTTAGGGAGAGATTACGCAAAGGGTTGGTAGGAATAAGCAAGATTTCAATTCAAACAGGAACTTCGCACGGAGGAGTTGTAAAGGCGGACGGGAGTATTGCTGAGGTAAAGCTCGACTTTAACACCTTAAAGACAATATCAGAAATTGCGAAGAAGGAATTTGGGCTTGGGGGGGCAGTGCAGCATGGTGCGTCTACTTTGCCGGAAGATATGTTCCATAAATTCCCGGAGAATGATACGTTAGAGGTGCATTTAGCTACGGGCTTCCAGAATATGATGTTTGACAGCAAGCATTTTCCTATTGAGTTAAAGAATAAAATCTACGAATGGCTTAAAACCAACGCTGCTTCAGAGCGCAAAGATGGAGAGACTGATGAGCAGTTCTTTTATAAAACCCGTAAGAAGGCATTAGGTCCTTTTAAGAAAGAGATTATGGGCTTATCACAGGAAGTGCGTAGTGCAATCGCAGCAGAGATTGAGCAAAAATTTGATTTTCTATTTAAACAGCTTGATGCCGTTAACAATAAAGATATTGTGGATAAGTATGTTACTTTAAAGCGCGTTATCGTGCGTAAAAGAAGCGAGAAAGAGATAGTTCATGATGGAGAAGGGGCGGATTAGGAGGTAAACATGCGTTCGGATAAAGTAAAAAAAGGCTTAGAGAGAGTTCCGCACCGGGCGTTATTGCATGCTACGGGTTTATCGCGCAAGGATTTAGGCAGGCCTTTTATCGGGGTAGCCACATCTTTTAATGATTTAATCCCCGGCCATGTGGGGATGCGCGATTTGGAGCGTTTTATTGAGCGCGGCATCTGTTACGGCCAGGGAGTTCCTTTCTTTTTCGGCGTTCCCGGCATCTGCGACGGGATTGCCATGGGGCATTTGGGTATGTGTTATCCGATGGCGCTTCGCGAGCTTGTGGCTGATACCATTGAAACCGTCTGTAATGCGCACCAGTTAGACGGGATTGTCTGCTTGACTAATTGCGATAAAATTACTCCGGGGATGCTTATGGGTGTTGCCCGGCTTAATATCCCGGCGATTATAGTTACTGCCGGCCCGATGTTAGGGGGAAGATGGAATAAGAGAAGGCTTGCTTTTGTGCATGATACTTACGAGGGAATTGCGCGGGCAAGAAAGGGGGATATTTCTATGCAGGAATTATCCTGTTTAGAGATGGAAGCTTGCCCGGGCCAGGGCTCATGCCAGGGGCTTTATACCGCAAATACCATGGCTTGCCTTACAGAAACCATGGGTATGTCTTTGCCGGGCTGCGGCACGGGTTTAGCCGGTTCCGCAAATAAGCGCAGGATCGCGCAGGCAAGCGGAGAGCGGATTGTTGAGCTGGTAAAAAAAGATATAAAGCCGCGCGATATAATAACCAAGGATTCTCTTGAGAATGCGATTGTAGTTGATATGGGGCTGGGAGGTTCAAGCAATACCGTACTTCACCTTATGGCTATTGCCCATGAAGCAGGGGTAAAACTTGATTTAAAGACGTTTGATAAAATAAGCAAGAGTGTTGCGCATATCGCAAGCATTGAGCCGGCAGGCACACATCTTATGGAGGATGTAGAATACGCAGGAGGGATCCCCGCGGTATTAAAAAGGCTGAAATCAAAACTTAATAATACTCTGAATGTAAGCGGAGAGAAAACATTTGAGATCGCGGATAAAGCAGTAATTTATGATGAGGATGTTATTCGTCCCTTTAGTAAGGCGTATCATAAGCAGGGTGGGATCGCGGTTCTTTACGGGAATATCGCGCCCAACGGCGCAGTAGTAAAGCAGTCAGGGGTAAGCGAGAAGATGATGAAATTTACCGGACGTGCCCGGGTTTTTAACCGTGAAGAAGAGGCGATGAAGGCGATTATGGGTAGAAAGATTAAATCCGGGGATGTCGTGGTTATCCGTTATGAAGGCCCTGCAGGAGGCCCGGGGATGCGCGAGATGTTGGCGCCTACTGCTTCAATAGTGGGGATGGGCCTTTCAGATTCGGTTGCCTTAATTACCGACGGCAGGTTCTCCGGAGGTACAAAGGGCCCATGTATCGGGCATATCTCTCCGGAAGCTTCAGCCGTAGGGCCGATAGCCATATTAAGAGACGGAGATATAGTAGAAATAGATATACCAAACCGTAAGCTTAACGCAAGATTAAGCAAGCAGGAGATCGATAAAAGATTTAAGGGTTGGAAGGCCGTAGAGCCGAAAATTAAGACCGGTTATTTATCGCGTTATTTAAGACTAGTTACATCCGCGGACAAGGGAGCGGTTTTAAAATAATTAAACATATGAAAGGTGCGCAAATATTATTAGCGTCATTAAAGAAAGCAGGGGTAGAAGTAATTTTTGGATATCCCGGGGGGCAGGTTCTGCCCATCTTTGATGCGCTGTACGATTTTAATATAAAGTTTATTCTAACGCGGCATGAACAAGGGGCGGCGCACGCTGCTGACGGTTACGCGCGGGCAACCGGCAAAGTAGGCGTCTGCCTTGCTACCTCCGGTCCCGGGGCAACAAATCTGGTGACTGGGATAGCGAATGCGTATATGGATTCTATCCCTATGGTTGCCATAACCGGACAGGTAGGGACACATTTAATCGGTAACGATGCTTTCCAGGAAGCGGACGTAACTGGTATTACCCGCCCTATCACAAAGCACAATTTTCTGGTAAAAGACGTAAAGGATTTAGCGCGTACTATCGCCGAGGCTTTTTATATCGCATCCAGCGGACGTCCGGGGCCAGTACTTATTGATATCCCGGTAGATGTGCAGAGGGCAGAGGCAGATTTTATCTGGCCGGAAGACATAAAAATACGCAGTTATCAACCTACTTATTTTGGCCATCCGGGCCAGATTAAAAAAGCTGCAAAGTTAATCTCCTTGGCTAAAAAACCGATTATTTATGCAGGGGGAGGGGTAATTACTTCAGGGGCTCATTTTGTCTTAAGAGAGTTAGCGGAGAGAATTCAGGCCCCGGTAACTACTACTTTTATGGGGTTAGGGTGTTTTCCCAGCACCAATAAATTATATTTAGGGATGCTTGGTATGCATGGGACTGCTTATGCTAACCATGCAACTATGGAAGCAGATTTAATTATTGCAGTGGGTGCCCGTTTTGACGACCGCGTAACAGGCAGGCTTGACCATTTTGCTCCGTACGCAAAGGTAATACACATAGATATAGATCCTTCATCAATCAGCAAGAATGTTAAGGTCGAGATTCCCATAGTGGGGGATGCAAAAAATATTATAGGAGAGCTGCTCGAAGAAATTAAAAAGGTTCCGGACACCTCCCTGTGGCTTAAAACTGTTGATGCATGGAAGAAGAAGCATCCTTTAACCTATAAAAGTAGCGGTAAACTGCTTAAGCCTCAGTATATATTAGAGCAGCTCTGGGGTTTAACCAAAGGGGATGCTATTATCTGCACTGAAGTGGGGCAGAGCCAGATGTGGGCATGCCAGTGGTATAAGCATTTAAATCCGCGCACTTGGATCTCAAGCGGAGGGTTAGGAACGATGGGTTTTGGATTTCCTGCGGCAATGGGAGCGAAGCTGGGAGTTCCTGAGAAGGAGGTTTTTAATATTGCCGGAGATGGATCAATTCAGATGAATATTCAGGAGCTGGCTACTTGTGTAGCAAATAAGATTAATGTAAAGGTGTTGATTTTTAATAACGGCTACTTAGGCATGGTAAGGCAATGGCAGGAGTTATTTTATAAGAAACGCTACTCGTATACCCCTATTACCAGCCCCGATTTTGTAAAGCTTGCAGAAAGCTATGGCGCTGTGGGAATGCGCGTAACCAAAAAAGAGCAAGTAAAGAAGGCAATCCAAAAGGCAATGAAAATAAATAACACTGTTTTTGTGGAGTTCATAATTGAGCCCGAAGAGAATGTCTGGCCAATGGTACCTGCGGGCCATGCGATTAACAATATGATTGATGGTCTGGCATAAGGAATTAATAGGATGAGACATACAATATCTGTTTTAGTAGAGAATAAATTCGGAGTTTTAGCGCGCATAGCCGGTTTATTCAGCGCCCGGGGCTATAATATTGCCTCTTTAGCTGTTTCTGAAACGCTGGACCCGACAATTTCATATATGACTATTGTAGTCGAGGCGCAGGACGAAAAGATACTGGAGCAGATAAAAAAACAGTTGAATAAACTGATCGATGTAATTACCGTCACTGATTTCACCAAAAAAGAACATATCGACCGTGAGCTTGTTTTAACAAAGATTAATTATAGCCCTAAAGATAAAGAAAAGCTGGAATCTATTTTCTTAAAGTATGTAGGAAAGATAATCCATTGTAAAGATGATATTGCGATTATAGAGGCTGTAGGAAACCACGTGCAGATTAAATCGCTTCTTGAAGAGTTGGATAAGTTTGGAATTAAAGAATTAATCAGAACAGGAAAATTAGCAATCAGTAATTAGGGATGGTTCTTAAGCCAAAGCAGAACTGTTCCCAAAATAGGGACACTTTTAGATTAAGTTAAGAACCGTCCCAAAAGGAGGAATAAGTAATGGCGAAGATTTATTATGACAACGACGCGGATTTGAATTTGTTAAAAGATAAGACTATAGCGATTATCGGCTACGGTATTCAGGGCAGGGGGCAGTCTTTATGCCTGCGTGATTCAGGTGTCCGGGTTATTGTATCTGAAATGGAAGGTACGCCTAATTTTGAACAGGCAAAGAAAGATGGCTTTATTCCGGTCTCTGCGGCAGAGGCAGCTAAGGCTGCAGATATAATCCAGATTTTGACTCAGGATCATGTTCAGGCGAAAGTTTACAAAGATGCCATAAAGCCCAATCTGAAAAAGGGAAAAGCGCTTTGTTTTTCCCACGGTTTTAATATTCGCTTTAAACAGATAAAACCTCCGAAAAATGTAGATGTATTTATGGTGGCACCAAAGGGCCCCGGTGCATTGGTCAGAAAAATGTACGAGGAAGGCAAAGGTGTCCCGTCTTTAATTGCTATTTATCAGGATGCAACGGGCGAGGCTAAACAGTTAGCGCTTGCATATGCAAAAGCAATTAAGGCTACTACTGCCGGTGTTATCGAGACAACTTTTGAAGAAGAGACAGAGACTGATCTTTTTGGCGAACAGGCAGTGCTTTGCGGAGGTGTGAGCGAGCTTATAAAGGCAGGATTTGATACCTTAATTGAGGCAGGATACCAGCCGGAGATTGCTTATTTTGAGGTATTGCATGAACTAAAGTTAATCACCGATTTAATCCAGGAGCGCGGCATATCCGGAATGCGCAGAGGTGTTTCTAATACTGCCTGCTATGGTGATTTGACAAGAGGCCCCAGGATAATTACTGTTAAGACCCGTAAAGAAATGCAGAAGATACTGAAAGAGATAAAGAGCGGAAAGTTTGCCAAAGAGTGGATTAAGGAGAATGAGGACGGCAGGCCGAATTTCAACAAGCTGATTTCCGAAGGAGATAACCATCTTATTGAAAAGGTGGGTAAAGAGTTACGCGAGATGATGCCTTGGATGAAACATTAAATAATGGAGAAAATAATAATATTTGATACAACCTTACGCGATGGAGAACAGGCTCCGGGAGGATCTTTAACCGATCAGGAGAAGCTGGAAGTTGCTTTTCAGCTAGAGAAATTAGGAGTTGATGTTATCGAAGCGGGGTTTCCTATTGCTTCGCCAGGTGACTTTAAGGCTGTTGCGAAGATTTCTAAAGCTGTTAAAGCTTGCGGTGTTTGTGCGCTCGCGCGCTGCCTAAGGCCTGATATTGAAGCTGCGCATAATGCGACGAAAGCAGCAAAGATGCCCCGGCTGCATATTTTCCTTGCCACCTCAAAAATTCATCTTAAGTATAAATTTAAAAAGGCAGAGGATGAGATACTAAAAATAGCGTTGGATGCTACAAAGTTTGGAAGAAAGCTTTGCCCTGATATAGAATTCTCTCCCGAAGATGCAACGCGTTCAGAAAGGGATTTTCTCTACCGCGTAATAGAAGGTGTTATAAAAGAAGGAGCCAGGACTATTAATATCCCTGATACTACCGGATACACCTATCCTCAGGAGATGTATTCATTAATAGAGGATATAAAAAATAATGTGACAAATATTAATAAGGCGGTTATTGCTGTGCATTGCCACGATGACCTGGGTATGGCTGTGGCTAATTCTCTCTCCGGTATATTAGCCGGAGCGCGCCAGGCGCACTGCACTATAAACGGCATAGGTGAGCGCGCAGGAAATGCGTCCCTGGAAGAGATTGTTATGGCAATTAAAACCCGCAGGGATGCTTTCGGATCTTTTTATACGGATGTAAATACTAAAGAGATATTCAGGACATCCCGCATGATAAATAACCTTACTGACTTCGTTGTCCCCCCTAATAAGGCCATTGTAGGTAGGAATGCCTTTTCGCATGAATCAGGCATTCATCAGGACGCAGTGTTAAAGAAGCGTATAACCTATGAGATTATGGACCCTAAGGATGTCGGTATGTCTTCAAGCCGGCTTATCTTAGGTAAGCACTCCGGCAGGCATGCATTCAGGGATAGGCTGAAAGCCTTAGGATTTCATCTTAACGAAGAGAAGCTAAATAAAGCCTTTATCCGCTTTAAAGAGATCGCCGATAAAAAGAAAAATATTTTTGATGATGATTTAAGGATTATTGCTGAAGATGAAATACGCGTAATTAAGCCGTTATGGAGTTTGATAAGTTTTGAGGTTACCTCGGGCACTAAAATTAAACCTAATGCCAGAGTTCAGCTAAACAAGAAAGGAAGAGTTTTATCCGGTGTTTCGTCAGGGGATGGGCCGGTGGATGCAGTATTCAAAGCGATAGATAAGGTAACAGGGTACAAAGCTAAACTCGGTGATTTTAGGCTTGAAGCAGTGACTTCAGGCAAAGACGCCTTAGGCCAGGTAAGTTTAAAGCTTAAGGTCAAGGATAAGGTACTCGGCGGGCGCGGCGCAAGTACTGATATTATCGAAGCGGCAATTAGGGCATATTTGGATGCAATAAACAGGCTAGAGCATAAATGACTCAGGGTCTCACCTTCGGCTTAGTAGGAAATCCTCTAAAACACAGTTTTTCTCCTTCGATGCACAACGCCGCATTTCTTAAGCTGAGAATAAAAGCAAACTATAAACTATTTCCTCTAGATAAGAGAGAGCTTAGGGATTTCTTTTTAAACCTTGATAAAAATAATATACGCGGTTTGAATATAACTGTACCCTATAAAGAAGTACTATTGCAGCTTGTCCGCGGGAGAAAAAATAGCGTAGTTAGCTCTATCGGTGCTGCCAATACTGTTTTTGTGGATAAAAAAGGCAGTGTTAATTTCTTTAATACCGATTACCTCGGTTTTTTAAGGCACATCAAGGAATTAAATCTTAAGCCTAAAAGAGTAGCTATGGTTGGCGCAGGAGGAGCAGCCAGGGCCGTATGTTTTGCTTTAGGGAAAAAGAAAGTTTCCGAAGTCCTTATATATGATATTGACCATTTCCGCTCTTTAAGCCTGATGAAGCAGTTTAATTCCCTATTCCCCGGTTCAGGATTCAGGGCAGTAGGGAAAATCGAAGAGTTGAGCCTTGCGGATAAAGATCTTTTGGTTAATGCTTCTTCGGTTGGCATGAAACCTGATGACCCGCTTTTAATTGACCGTAGCATGCTCCATCCAGGGCTTTTTGTTTACGACTTAATTTATAATCCTAAAGAGACTAAGTTGTTGAAACTGGCGAAAGAAGCAGGAGTTAATTATTCTAATGGTTTAGGTATGCTTTTGTATCAGGGAGTTGAATCGTTAAATATATGGATACATCCGAGAAAAGCCCCTATTGAGGCAATGCAAAAAGCTTTAGAAAAAGCTGTTATGCGTGGATAGAAAAGAGAGGGATATATGATTGCAAATATAATAATTTTTATTCTGGGCGCAATAATGGGTAGTTTCTTAAATGTTTGTATACACCGTATGCCAAAATCCGAGTCTGTAGTTTGGCCGCGTTCGCATTGCCCAAAATGTAAAAAACGTATTCCTGCGTATGATAATATACCTTTTGTAAGTTTTATCCTGTTAAAAGGCAAATGCCGTATGTGTAAAGAAAAGATATCCTTGCGTTACCCGTTAGTTGAATTTTTAACAGCTTTAACGTTTTTATTTCTTTTTATGCGTTATGGTTTAAGTTATGATTTTTTCTTTTATTTTATTCTTGCCTGTGCCTTAATTGTCGCAACTTTTATAGATATACCGCACAGGATTATTCCTGACGAAATAACTTTAGGCGGAATTGCCATAGGGTTTATATTAAGCGCGGTAAGAGGGGTGAATTTAGGCCCGCTTACTTTTAGTTTTAAGCCTATGATTAATTCTTTACTCGGTATTATCATAGGGGGAGGCGTGATATATTTCACCGGGTGGCTCTTCGACCTTATTTATTTTAAACTTCTCAAGAAACCTCCGATACAGGGAGAGACTGAGTCTATGGGCGGAGGCGATGTAAAGCTCTTAGCTATGATCGGAGCTTTCTTGGGTTGGCAAAGGGCTCTTATGACTTTCTTCCTTGCCCCTTTTTTTGGCGCGGCCATAGGTATATATATATTGGCCACTAAGAAAGACCACACCATACCTTACGGTCCGTTTTTATCTTTAGCTGCGCTTTTTTCTATTTTCTGGGCAGATAGGATAATGCGACTTTTAATTCCTTAAAAGCATTCTATGGACGAAGAATTTAAGAATAAAGGGCTTATTAGCCAGAAAAGAGCGGGAGTATTAATCCCGCTCTTTTCTGTTTATTCAGAAAAAAGCTTTGGCATCGCTGATTTCAGCGACTTGAAACTCGCTATTGACTGGGTAAAAGAGTCCGGTAATTCTATCCTCCAGCTTTTACCGATGAATGAAATGGGCCCTGTCTTTTGTCCTTATGACGCTTTAAGCTCTTTTGCCCTGGAGCCAGTTTATATTTCGCTTTCAGACCTGCCTATTCCGAAAGACAAATCTATCCGAAGGCAGATAGAAAACCTAAAGAAGAATCTTCCTTTAAACCGGGCTTATTGTGATTATGCGGTTAAGGAAGAGAAGATGCGCGTATTGCGCGAAGTTTTTTTGATGCAGGGGCAGGGCACGCCGGAGGGCTTATTGAATTTTAGGCGAGAAAATGAATACTGGCTTCCTGATTTTGCATTATTTAAAGTGCTTAAGGTATCTCACAACGGGCTTTCCTGGTATGCCTGGCCTAAAGAGCATAGAGATAGGGATGAAAAAAGCCTAAAAGAGTTCCGCGCCCGGAATATTGATAAAATTACTTTTGAGGAATGGACGCAGTGGCAGCTCTATGAACAGTTTAAGCGTGCTAAAAAGCACGCTGCAAAGCAGGGCGTATTATTAAAAGGGGATCTGCCGATTTTAGTGTCAAGAGACTCAAGCGATGTATGGGCGCATCCTGAATTCTTTAAGTTGGAATTTGCCGCCGGAGCCCCTCCTGATATGTATTGCGCTCTGGGGCAACGCTGGGGCATGCCTACATATAACTGGAAGGAGATCGGGAGTAAAGGGTTTATATACCTAAAAGAAAAATTAAAATATGCGCAAAACTTCTACGATATTTTACGCGTTGACCATGTAGTCGGGATTTTCAGGATCTGGGGTATCCCGTATAATGAGCCTTTGGAGAATAAGGGCCTAAATGGTTCTTTTGACCCAAAAGATGAATATCTCTGGCTCGGGCAGGGCAGAAAAATTCTTAAGGTAATGCAGGATAGCTGTAATATGTTTCTTTGCGCTGAGGATTTAGGCGTTGTTCCTCAAGCGTGCACCGATACTTTAAAAGAATTGAATATCCCCGGGAATGACGTGCAGCGTTGGGTAAAGGATTGGAATTGCAGGCATGACTTTTTGGATAAAAAAGAGTACCGGTTTATGTCTGTTGCCATGCTCTCAACTCATGACACCACTAATTGGGCGGCATGGTGGGAGAATGAGGCAGGGACAGTTGACGAGGCGCTTTTTATCCGCAAATGCAGCGACCATCGCGGCATAGGTTTTGACAGGGTGAAAGGTATTCTTTTCGACCCGAAACGCAGTAGGTATGGAAGATTGCGTTGGCGAAATGAGATAGATACAATTGATAAGCTGTTTAAAGTCCTATCGCCAAACGGGGCTATTCCAAAAGAACACTTTCTCGACTTTATAGATATGTGGGAGAATACATTTAAAGAGAAGGAGAAGCTTTGGGAGTTGTTAGAATTGCCGGGTGATATGAGAGAGGGATGCGATAGCCAGATTTCCCGTTCAGTTTTAAAGTTTGTTTTGGATGCAAATTCTCTAATTTGTATAAATAATATATTCGACCTGCTTTATCCGGGTGAGGTTTTAGAAAGCGAGCCCTATAAATACCGTATTAATACTCCCGGTACTGTCTCTAAAACCAACTGGTCTGTAAAGATTCCTATACCGCTTGAGGATTTGCTGAAGCATAAAGTTACCCGCGATATCCGTGATTTAGTTTCAGAGTCAGGAAGGATATAGGGAATATAGCCCTGTAGTTTTGCTTATGCGTGCTGAGAACTTTCGCCGTGCACTGCGGTTTACGTCTCGCTTTCGCTCGCGACTTACGTTTTTAAGCCAAGGTTGCTCGGCTTTAAGCTCGACGTAATTCCTTGTGCACTTTTGCCGAAAGTTCTCTAATGCACGCCTAATCAAAACCACAGGTCTATCAGTTCTTAATCTTTTGTATAAGGAAAATGTTATTTTGAATAGATGTCTTTACTAAAAGGAACGGAATTCTATATCTCCAAGCGCGCTGGCCGGGCAATTATGGATTATAAGATGATTGCCCAAGGGGATAAAATTGCCGTTGCGGTTTCCGGGGGAAAAGACAGTATGGCGCTTTTACGCGTACTCTCTGACCGCAGGAGTTTTGTGCCGGTTAAATATGATATTATCGCCGTGCATATTGATTTAGGATACCCGAAGTCAGTATCTAAGAAATTAGTAAAGTACTTTAAGGAAATAGGGGTTAAGTACCATATTGAGAAGATAGATGCATTAAAGAAGGCCGATAAGAAAGAAATAAACTGTTTTTGGTGCGCTTGGAACCGGAGAAAGGCGCTTTTTGAAGCTTCAAACCGCCTTAAATGCGATAAGCTTGCGCTTGGACACCACAAAGATGATATTGCCCAGACAATCATGCTGAATATGTTTTTTCAGGGTGAAATCTCGGCGATGTCGCCGAAACAGCGGTTATTTAATGGCAAGATTACTATTATCCGGCCGTTTGTTTATGTCGAAGAACGTATGATTGCCTCTTTTGCGTGCAAGGAAAACTTGCCTTACGAAACCTGTCGTTGTCCTAATGCAGTTACTTCCAACCGTACCCGGATGGCTAAAATAATAAAAGAATTAGAAAGGTTCTGCCCGGAATTAAAAACTAATATATGTAGAAGCGTCAAAAGGATAAAGAAAGAATATTTGCTTTGATAAGAATGTCCCTGTGATATAATTACAGGCAAGGAGCGTTAGGTATAATGGGATTAATTTTAGGGGTATTATTTCTTGTTTTGTGTGTCGGGGTATTAGCCCTGATATTTAAGATTTCTTCTCAGATGAATGACCGGCTCAATCAGATGAGCCAGGCCTTGCAGGAGTCTAATAAGATAGTCTCCCAGAATTTAGGTAATACTGTAAGCGTCTTTGGCAATGTAAAAGAACAATTAGGCAGGCTTGAGGTAACCAATAAGCAGATTATCGATATAAGCCGGGATATCTCAAGCTTGCAAGAGTTGTTGCGTGCGCCTAAATTCAGGGGGGCAATGGGCGAAACCATGCTGGAAAATTTACTATCTCAGGTTTTGCCAAAACAGCATTATTCAAGCCAATACCGGTTTAAGACCAGCGATACGGTAGATGCAGTAATCAGGCTTGCAGATAGGTTAGTCCCGGTTGATGCAAAATTCAGCCTGGAGAATTTCCAGAGGATGTTAGATGCTCAGGATGAGCAGTCGAAGTCTTTGTATAGAAAGAAATTCATTCAGGATGCAAAAAACCGTATTGACGAAATTGCGTCAAAATATATCCTGCCTCACGAGAATACCTATGATTTTGCCCTTATGTATATACCGGCGGAGAATGTTTATTACGAAATCGTCATAAAAGAAGATTTGTTTTCGTACGGGTTAAGCAAAAAAGTCATTCCTGTTTCTCCGAATACCTTCTATGCGTATTTACAGGTAATTTGTTTGGGCTTAAGAGGGTTTAAAGTTGAAGAAAATGCCAAGGCGATCCTTAAATCTTTAAGCACGCTTGATATAGAATTGAACAAATTTAGGGAAGAGTTTGGGATATTGGGCGGGCATTTGAATAACGCAAGCACAAAATATGTAGATAGCCAGAAACGACTGGAGAAATTTACCGATAAATTATCTAATATGCAGGATCATAGGCAGGTCGAAGGGTAAATTTTAGATGGTTTTTAAGGTCCGGGTAGTGCCTAATGCAGGCAGGAGATTGGTTAAGGAAAATTCGGCCGGGACTTTAAAAGTTTACCTTGCTAAGCCGGCAATAGAGGGCAAGGCAAATAAAGAGTTGATATCAGCTCTTGCGGATTATTTTGGAGTTAAGAAATACCTGATTAGTATAATCAAGGGAGAGAAAGCGAGAGATAAACTTGTCCGGATTTCCGAATAGGCCTAATCTTACAATCGCATTTTCCGGCCGTAAACACGGGAATATGTCTTTGTACTACGGGGAAACGTCAGAGGCGTTAAATAATCGGAGGATTTTTTTAAGCAGTTTAGGGATTGATTACCGTGACTTAGTTTGCGCAAGGCAGGTTCATGGAGACAGCATAAGGTATGTTACTGAAGCAGATAAGGGCAGCGGCGCAAGCGCGTACGGAGGGTCAATAGCAGATACCGACGGATTTATTACAGATAAGACTAATGTTCCGATTGCTGTCTTTACCGCAGATTGCCTGTCTTTGTTTATTTATGATCCTAATACCCCGGTAATAGGGTTATTACATTGCGGATGGCGCAGCTCTAAGGCAAGGATAGCATCAAAGGCAGTAAGCCTCATGCAGAAAAAATTTAACATTGACCCGGGAAATCTTTATGCCGGGTTTGGCTCCAGCATAAGAGGTTGTTGTTATGAGGTCTCCGAGAATTTTAAGGAATATTTTTCAGATGGTTTGATTAACCGGGATGGGCGCTTGTATTTAGATTTAGCAGATGTTAATACCAAAGAGCTTCTTGTCGCAGGATTAAGAAAAGAAAATATCTATCCGCCACAGGCATGTACATTTTGCCATAATAACGAATTTTATTCTTTCCGTAAGGAAGGCCCTGCCTGCGGTAGAATGGTTTCGGTAATGATGCTTAAATGATCCCGGTACAAAAATATAAACTAGAGTTTACCCTGCATGTTTATAATACTTCTTTACAGGCAGTAAAGAATTCTTTGGCTGAATTCGGGGAGAATATTATGGTCTCGGATTCCTGCGGGACGCAGGGTAAGGGGAACGATTTCTTTGTCAGTATTAACGCTGAAGATCCGGAGTTAGTCTTTGATATCTGTTCTCAATTTGGAAGGATAAGGTCGGTAAAAATAGACCGCGAGGAAGATTAGAAGATGTATAGAGTAATATTGGTAACTGCTAAAAATAAACAAAAGGCCAGGGGTATTGCTAAAGCGTTAATCAAAAATAAGCTTGCCGCGTGTGTTAATATCGTAAGCAGCGTGGAATCGCTATTCTGGTGGAAGGGCAAAATTGATTCCGTATCCGAGTCCTTGCTTATTATAAAATCTAAGAAAGTAAAGGTCCCCGCAATAATAAAGATGGTAAAGTTAATGCACAGTTACAGCGTACCGGAGATAATAAGCCTGCCTGTAACTTCCGGATTTAAGCCTTATTTAAAGTGGATAAATGAATCTATCAGGTAGCCCGTCAGATTATATTTTTGCATTCTTAGGCGGAATTGCGGTTAGCTTTACTCCGTGTGTTTATCCTTTGATACCGGTTAGCGTAAGCTATATAGGCGCGAAAAGCACTTCAAGGAGAAGGGGATTCGTTTTAAGTTTGGTTTATGTGAGCGGAATAGCCCTTACGTATTCAATTCTAGGCTTAATCGCTTCTTTAACAGGGAAATTATTCGGTAGCTTAAGCAGCCATCCTTTTGCTTATATTTTGGTGGGGCTGGTAATATGCCTATTCGGTTTTTCCATGTTCGGTTTACCCAAAGTTTCTTTTAACAGTGGGCCAAAAGTTAGCGTGCCTTATCCGGGAGCTAAAAACTACGTATCGGTTTTTATATTAGGGATAACTTCGGGTTTTATTGTTTCGCCATGCCTTACTCCGGTATTAGGCTCGATACTTTCGTATCTTGCTACGAGAAAAAACATTTTCTACGGCATGAGCCTTTTGGTTTCATTTGCCTATGGAATGGGTTTAATTCTTATCCTTTCGGGTACATTTAGCGGTTTTTTATCTAATATCCCTAAATCAGGCAAATGGATGGTTTATTTTCAGAAGTTGGCAGGGGTGGTTTTGTTAGTTACGGGTATTTATTTCATATATTCAGGTATAAGGAGATTCCAATAAATTTATGAGATCCGCCAGATTTTTGTTCTTATCAGCCTTATTTATTTTATTCTTATCGGGATGCGATGCTTTTCAGAAAGGTGTATCTACTGAGGGAATTCCTCAGGTTAATGATTTTGAGCTTGAGAGCCTTTCCGGCAGTCGGGTATCTTTAAGCGATTACCGCGGTAAAAAGTCCGTGTTGCTGGTATTTTGGACTACCTGGTGCCCGTATTGCAGGTTTGCATTAAATTCTTTGAAAGATGAACGCAGATATTTTAATGACAGGGGGGTTGAACTTTTAGCGATAAATGTCGGAGAATCTTTACAGAAGGTAACGGGTTTCGTGGAAGGGGCAGGCATAGATTTTACTGTATTGCTTGACCGTAATTCTCAGGTTTCGGATAACTACGATGTCTTAGGGGTTCCGACATATTTTTTGATCGGTAAATTCGGCAAAGTAGTATTTAGCGGAAACCGTTTTTCGAAAATAAAGCTGCAAGAATTAAATTTAGAGTAGTATAATGATCATGAATGGCCTGGCGCAGGAATTAATTAATAATTTAGCCAAAAGAAATATTGATGCTTTATATTGTAATAACGCCCTTGAAGCAACAGAAAAGATCCTGGGCTTTATACCTGTTGATGCCAGTATAGGTATTTCTGGGTCAAAGACCCTGGCAGAGCTAGGTTTAGTTGAAAGGCTTAAAGCGCGCGGGAATACAGTTTTTGACCAGTATAGTCCCGGAATAGATAAAAATGAGAGCGTAAGATTAAGGCAGCTGGGAGCAGGCGCAGATTATTATTTAACCAGTGCTAATGCCGTATCTAAAGACGGAGAGCTTGTTTTTTTAAGCGCCTGGGGCCACAGAATTGCCGGAATAGCTAACGCAAGAAGGGTTATCTGCGTATGCGGGATAAATAAAATTACCCCGGATTTAAACAGTGCGCTGAAACGGGCTAAAGAATACGCCACTCCTTTGAATTATAAACGCCTTAATTGGGATAGTAAAAAAAGAATGGTTTGTCAGGTTTTGGCTATAGAGGGGGAAATTGTTACCGGAAGATTAACGGTATTTTTGGTCGCAGAGAGCCTGGGATTTTAATTATGAATAATTTAAAAGGTTTGGCTACGGGCATAGGTAGCCTACCGCATCAAGATGCTGATAGCGCGTTGAGCTTAATATTCAAATACATACCCGGTATTCCTTTCTGGCCCCAATTGCCTAAGCGTGATTTAAGGGAAGGGATGATCTCCCAGTTTAGCGAGAAAATTCCGTGTTTAAAAATCGGGCCTTCAGGATTATTTTTTGATGCCAGTAAACAGGAAGAAGAATTAGAGAGATTCTATGAAAAGGCAATTGCCTGCGATCTGGATTATTTTAAGATAAGCCGGGAGTATGCTTCGGGACTTTATAGATTTCATGAAATGTTAACCGGAGGTACCGGCATTGCCGGTATTGAGCTTTTAAAGCTTCAGATCACCGGTCCTTTTACTTTTGCCGGAGCTGTTAATGATGAATCGGGAACGGCCATTTTGCATAATAAGGTATTATTCCAGGCGGTATTAAAATCATTAAACATGAAGGCGCTCTGGCAGGCAAATATGTTTAAGGGATTCGGCAAAAGAATAGCCATGTTTATCGACGAGCCTTACCTGGGTTGTTTCGGTTCTGCCTATACGCCTTTAAACAGGGAGGAAGTGGTTTGTGGATTAACGGATTTTATCGAAGGCCTAAAGCCTTTATGCGCAATGCTGGGGGTACATTGCTGCGGCAATACTGACTGGTCTATTTTTACCGAAATCAAGGATATAGATATTATAAGTTTCGATGCTTTTGATTACATGGAAAAATTTGTGCTCTATGC
>CAZAPC010000001.1:29104-33299 GCA_964486875.1 uncultured Planctomycetales bacterium | reverse complement strand
CTTATTAATAAACTATTCTCTATTTAGGGGACAGTCTTAGATTGTTTTAAGAACCGTCCCTAATCTTGAGCGGATTTTACAAGATAAGGAAGGATTTCCAACCCAAGCATTTCGCCGATTGAGCCAAGTTTGGCAGCCCGTTCTGAAAAGCTCATTGAGCCATCCGGCTTAATATTTCCTCCGCAGACTAAAAGCGGAACAGGATCTGCGGTATGGGCCTTGACCGCACAAACCGTAGAGTGATCGGCGGTTATAGCAATAACGGTATTAGCGATATCCAGCTTGGGCAACAGGCTGGAGAAGAAATATTTATCGATTGCCTCAATGCTTTCTTTCTTCTTCAAGAAATCTCCGTCATGCGCAGGTTCATCAGGGCCTTTCAAGTGCACATATATACCATCATATTTCTGTATTGAATCCAAAGCGATCTTCGCCCATATCGGGTAATCAACATCTAAATGCCCGCTCGATTGAGGAACATCAATAATGTCTATACCGGTTAAAAGCGCTATCCCTTTCTCAACCGACATCTGCACAAAGGAACCGAACTTTAGATTAAAGACGCTTGAGATAGGGGGAAACTTAGGGAGGTGATCTCCGGCATCACGCGAAAGAATTAGATTACCCGGCATCTTTCCTTCGCTTACCCTCTTTTTATTTATCGCCGATTCATTCAATACCTTGATAGCTTTTTGGGTAAACTCATTTAAAAGCTTAGAGGCCTCTTTTGCGCTGAGATCATTATCATATCCTTCCATGGGCTCTGATCTGGCTACCTGATTTTCAAACTTTTCCAACGCCACCCCAAATACCCCCTCCCTGCCGTACGCAGGATCAGTATTGGTAATCCATCCGGACAATTTCTGGTGCATCCCTCTTATAACTAATATTCCGCGATGGCCGATTGTGCTCTTAAACTCAAAAGTCGCACTTGATAAAATTACTTTTGCATTTAACTCTTTAGCCAAAGCAGCGGCTTCTTCAGTAGTAAGATTTCTGCCTACGCGGCGGTCTTTTATGGTTTTACCATCTTCGGCGACTGTAGCAAAATTAACCCTAAAAGCAACATCCCCGTCATTTACGCTTAAGCCTTCGGCAAAAGACTCTAATGGGCCGCGGCCGGTATAATATTTATGCGCGTCATAACCTAAGAGGCTGATTACTGCGATATCAGACTCCGGAGCTATGCCTTTGCCTACAGGATAAACAATCCCTGTCTTCCCGGATTGCGCAAGCCTATCCATATGAGGAGTCAAGGCGGACTCAAGGGGAGTCTTATCTCCTAAGTCTTTTATCGGTAAATCGCCTAATCCATCAAGAACTACATATAGTATCTTTTTCATATTAACACTTAGAGAACCCGCAGGCATGGCATTTCACGCACCCTTCTTCATGCCTTAGCGCTCCTCCGCAATCAGGACAAACTCCCACAATATCTCCGCTGCTACTGTTATTAACTTCGGTCACGATATGCTCATCATCCGAAGAGTGTTTCATCGCTAAAGATGCGATCTCCAGAGGGACCTTGGGTACCTGCATATTCACCAGTCTCCTCTCAATTACTCTTGCAATAGCATCAGCACAAGAAAAAATGCGCTGGCCTTTCTCCCACGAAGGAGACGGGCAGCGGATATTCCTTAACTGTTCAATAATAGATTTTACTTCAACCCCGGCGCGAAAACCCAAAGAGACCAACCTGCCTATAGCTTCAAGCTGGGAAGCAGCGCACCCTCCGGCCTTACCCATCTGGGTAAACAATTCAAAAGGCTGCCCCTCTTCATCAACATTTATAGTAACATAAAGATTTCCGCAACCCGTGGAAACTTTGGTTGTCGTGCCGATAATTACCTCCGGCCGCGGCCTTGGCGCAATCTCTTTCTTAAACTCCTGTTGAGCCCCTTCTGATTTTATATTTTTCTCTTCTTTAGATGTCCCGATATTTAAGACCTGTTCTTCGCGGCTCTTGTCGCGATATACAGTTATCCCCTTGCACCCTAATTCATATGCCAAAAGGTAAGCCTTGCGGACATCATCTACATTGGCTTCGCTGGGAAAATTAATTGTCTTGGATGTAGCATTATGCACAAACTTTTGAAATGCCGCCTGCATGCGCACATGCCACTCAGGCGATATATCGTGGGCGGTGACAAAAACCCTTTTGACATCTTCCGGTATACCTTCAATATGAGCGAGCGAGGCGCTCTCAGCGATCTTCTCCATTAATTCCCGGCTATAAAACCCGCGCTCGTGGGCGACTTCTTCAAATAGAGGATCGACTTCAACCAACTTATCATTATCCATTACATTGCGGTAATACGATATTGCGAACAAGGGCTCTATGCCCGAAGAGCATGGCCCGGCAATAATACTGATTGTGCCGGTTGGCGCAATTGTAGTAAGGGTTGCATTGCGCATTTTAAGCACGCCATCTTTTTTATCGTATATGCTTCCTTTAAATGCGGGGAATGCCCCTTTTGCCTTACCCAATTCCAAAGATTTCTTGGCGGCCTCATTTAAGATAAAAGACATTATCTTTTCAGCCAAAGCAACCGCTTCATCGCTATTATAAGGTATATTAAGGCGGATAAGCAAAGAAGCCCAACCCATAACGCCTAAGCCTATCTTGCGGGTTGCTTTGGTTGCTTTCTCAATTTGCGGGAGCGGGAATTTGTTTTCGTCAATTAAATTATCTAAAAAGTGCACGGCTAAATGCGTAACTTCTTTTAGCCTATCCCAGTTAATCTCATAGCGGCCTGCTGTTTTTCTGCAGAGTACAGCTAAATTTACCGAACCTAAGTCGCAACTTTCATAAGGAAGAAGGACCTGCTCTCCGCATGGGTTAGTTGACTCAAATTTACCAAGTTTCGGGGTAGGATTAAATTCATTCATCCTGTCGATAAAGATAACCCCGGGTTCGCCGTTTTTATGCGCCTGCTTTACTATTAAATCAAATACTCCTTTGGAATTAATCTTTTCTACCGTCTTATGCGTATGCGGGTCGATTAAATCATAGTCCTCACCCTTCTCCAGCTTACGCATAAATTCATCGGTTATAGCAATAGATATATTGAAATTGTTTATCTGTCTATTATTATCTTTACAGGTAATAAACTCCATAATATCCGGGTGGTCTACCCTCAAAATTCCCATGTTAGCTCCCCTGCGGGTGCCGCCCTGCTTTACGGCTTCGGTTGCCGCGTCATAAACACGCATAAAAGATATCGGCCCCGAAGCGATACCTCCGGTAGTCTTAACTACCGCGTTTTTCGGGCGCAGGCGCGAGAATGAAAAACCCGTTCCCCCTCCGGACTTATGTATCATGGCAGTTGCTTTTAAACTTTCGAAAATCGAATCCATAGAATCTTCTATCGGCAGGACAAAACATGCAGATAACTGCCCTAGATCTTTACCCGCATTCATAAGGCACGGGGAATTGGGAAGAAACTCCAAGGAAGACATTGCAGCGTAAAAATCATCCTCTAACTTTTTAATCTCTTTCTCGGTTTTACCGTACAGCCTATCCGCTGTAGCAATTGCGGAAGCTACTCTTCTAAAAAGCTCTTCCGGAGTTTCAATAACTTTTCCCTGCTCATCTTTTTTTAAGTACCTTCTCTCTAAAACCTTTAACGCATTCTCGGATAATCTTGGTTTCATAACGCTCTCCCTTAAGAATTAAAAAGACGGTTTAATTTTGACAGACAATAATAACACAGCTGACAATTACTTGTCAATAGAAAATTACAATATATTGTGTTTTAAGATCAGGCGGTATACAACTGATTGTGCTAAGGGAAAATCAAGGGTTTCGGCAGGATTCCCTTATAACCAATTCCGTCGGAAGAATAATCTTTTTTACCTGTGTGCCTTTTTTTGAAGTCATCAGCCGGTTTAATTCTTTAACTCCCTCTTCTGCCATCTTAATCAAAGGCTGCCTGACTGTAGTTAAAGCTACCGGCCCGTAAAGCCCTGAAGGATTATCATCAAATCCGACAATAGATAAATCCGCAGGAATATTCTTGCCCATCTCGCGCGCTAAAGTCATGACTTCAAGCGCCATCGAATCCGAAGCCACAAATACCGCAGTAGGAATATCCGAAAGCTTAAATAAAGCCTCTGCCGCAGACCTCGCCTGTCCGCGCGAATAATCTGTTTTTAATATATACTCTTCTCTTACCGGAATATTGTTTTTCTTCAA
>CAZAPC010000001.1:0-29094 GCA_964486875.1 uncultured Planctomycetales bacterium | reverse complement strand
AAGCCTGGATGTATCCTTCAAGCCTTAAGTCTGCCGCCTGCGTTGCCACATCTCCGCTAATATGCGCTATTTTTTTGTGCCCTAAGCTCACCAGGTAATTGACCGCATTCTCAGCTCCGCCGGCATTATCAATAGCTACGCAACTTACCGGGAGGTCTTTAACATAATTATTTATTACCACTGTAGGTATGCCGGAACTTATCGCCTCCTCTACCTGAAAACGCGTCCCGATAATATCCGAGAACATAAGCCCGCCAACACCTTTTAAATTAAGAGGAGCGCGCGCGTGACTATCGGTTAAATGAAGCAAAAGATCAAGCTTGAATACCTCGCAAAGATTTCCGGTTGCGCGGATTAATTCCAACGCATAAAAAGAATAGAAGACTCCTTCATAACGGGGAATAACCAGGGCTACTACATTACTTTTTCCCGTAGCAAGCCTCTGGGCAAATACCGAAGGCTGGAACTTAAGTTCTTTTACGGCATTTAAAACCTTAATCCGGTTCTTCTCCTTGACTGTACCGATTTTATTAATTACGCGGGAAACAGTAGTGATAGAAACACCCGCTAGCTGGGCGACATTTTCTATGGATATAGAACCGGAGGGGATTTTCTTCGTGCGTGTCATCTAAATATATAAATTTATCTTACTGTATCGCCGATTTTTATTGCTGAGCCCTGCTTCTTTATATCGCAGGCAGAGATATTACGACGCACCTGTATAGCCTCGATATTTGCAATAGGCTTATCATTCCTGTAGACCCTGAATGAATCTCCGACTTTAGTTCCTGCTTCTTCGCCTAAATCGATAATAACAAAATTGTTATCTTTATTTACTGCCATAATCCTGCCTATCAAACTAGAGCCCGTATCATCCTGATTTTGCGGTGCCGGAGTCTTAGGTTTTACCACTATGGCTGGCAATTCCACGGCATCTTTCTTTTCCGCCTTAACAGCATCCTTTACCCCTGACTTTGCGTTCTCTATACGTTCTTTGAGATTATTTATCTGGCTTAATCTCTCTGTAAGCATAGACTCCATTTCAGATGCCCTGCGTTCAAGGCCGGATTTTTCCTCCTGTATCTCCTGAAGCTTTCTCTCTAAGTCTGTTTTGCGGGTATTAAGGCTGCTTATCTGCCTGCTCAAGACTGAGTTTTCATTGCGAATTAGTTTGTAACTATCCTGTATCTGGGTCTTGTCATTCTTCTCTCTTACTAATTCCTGAGCTACGCTATCTAATAATTTCTTATTATAATCAAGCTGGCGGCTTAAATCATCCCTCTCCCGACTTAAATTATTTAACTCTAGCTCAAAGGCGCTTTTCTCTCTTTGCAGCTGTTCGTTATCTATTTGCAGCTTTTTAAGATCTACCCTGACGTTATTAAGCTGGAACTCAAGGTCAGTCTTTGCCTTTAATATCCCCGCCCAATAAGCATCGTTGGTCTGAGGGGTAAAACTCTGTTGCGTCTCTTGCGAGGCAACGCGCGGCTGATGCATCTGAGTCTTTAATTTCTCTACCAATTCTTCTCTTGCCTTATTTGCCTGTTCGTACTTCTTATCCAACTCTGTTTTATCCTGATAAGCCTTCTGAAGCTCTTCAGTTAAAGAGCTTATCTTTGACTGATAACCGCGTAAGTCTCCGGTAAGCTTATCTATTTTTGAGGTCAAACTCGTATTTTCGCTCTTCAGTTCGTCGCGTTCGCGCGCTAACTGCTGCTTATCTCCTAATGATTGAATTAAAAGAAAGGCACATGCAACTGTGATACCTATGAGGCCCACAATAATAATTTTTGCCTTCTGCTCCATTGATCCTCCTTAATTTATACTTGGGCGAAAACTTTCTGTATTACAAGGCTAGCTGCGCCCAAAGCAACTGCATTCTCCCTTAATTGAGAATAAACTATTTTTAAATCTTCCGTTGACTCCCTAAAAGCCCAATCTTTAACAACAATATTTACCTGTTTTAAGAAGCTTTCCCCTGCGTCTTCTATGCCTCCCCCTATAACTACTATATCGGGATTAAGCAGGTTAACTAAATAAGCTATTTTAATTCCCAATCTTTTCGCTGCGCTTCCAAGTGCTTCTGCCGCTACTGCATCCCCTAAGCGGGCCAGGTTAAATACAGATTTTAGATCTGGCTTATTGGTACCCTTAAGCATTCCAAGGTCAGCTTCCCAGGGCTTAATAAAACAGTCGTTTCCCGCATCACACTTAAAACTATCCTGCTCTTTGTAATTATAAACAGACGCCTCTCCGGCATACCCTTTTGACCCGCGGTAAATTTCACCGTTTACCATTATACCGCAACCAACTCCGGAAAACATATAAACTATATTTTTATAACCTTGCCCGATCCCCAGCCATTGCTCTCCAAAGCATGCGCTGGTAGCGTCATTCTCGATAAGACAAGGAAGGTCAAATTCTTTTTCCATTAGCTCCTTAAGAGGCAAATCTAAAGAAGCGTAGGTATAATAGTGGTCCATCTTCTGTGGCCAGTGTATGGATCCGGTCTCCTTATTAATCAACCCCGCCACTCCAATGCCGATTCCTTTTATGTCCGAAGTATATTCTTTTGATCGCCGCAGGATTTCACGGATTATTTCCAGCACGCATTCGGATATCTCCTTAGCTGAAAGCCCAGGCCTGGCAACTTGAGTCTTAGTAATTATATTTCCTTTTAAATCCACTAATACCCCGACCATGTTGGCAAGGTTTAATCCTACGCCGATTACAAAGCCTGCCTGGGGGTTTAAATCTAAAAGAACAGGCCGCCTGCCTCCTTCGGAAATATCGAGCTCTTTTTCAAAGACCAGGTTGCTTTTTATAAAATCATCAATATAGTTGGATATGGTTACAACATTTATCCCCATATCCTTGGAAATATCTGGCCGGCTAACAGGCCCACGCTTTCTTAAAATATCCAATATTTCAATGTTTCGTTTTTCTTTCTCGCTAGACACCTCTTTATTGAGGTCGATATTACGCATGAAACTAAATCCTTTTCTCCGTGGCAAAATATACTAGAATATTTATACTACTAAATAAACTATAAGTCAAGTATTTTTAAGAAGTAAGGTAAAAAGTTGGGTTTATTCGGAATTAGCGCACATCAATAAAATCAAATGCGTAATCCGTTATGCCTGTTGGAGAGATTAATACCAAACCTATTATTTTTGTCCCTTTATTTCGGTAGGAGGCCTTAAATCCCTGATCTTTTATACCCGGCCCGGTTCCCCCAAGGTCCCCTGACCAAAGATATTGAAGCTCTATATTAAAGCAACCGCTTGCAGCAAGATAAACAGATGCATTCACGCTTATATCCTCTGCGGTTTTAGGGGTATAAATATCAGACTTTAAATCGATCTTACTCATATCCAGGCCTGAAAATTCTTTTTTTAGCGATGCGTCGATAAAAGACTTAAGGTTATGTTCAATAGGGCTTTTATTTTCAAGCTCTTTTAATCTTTTTTGCGCCGATTGCGCGACATCTGCATCTTTATCCGCCCCAGATTTTTCAATCAATTTACTGTAATAACTTTTAGCGGAAGGCAAATCCCCCTCCCACTGCTTAATTAACCCCAGCTGGTATAAGCCGGCTAAAGAATACGGCGTTACTTCCTTTTTATCGGCAAGCCTTTTGAAATACCCCAAGCCGGTCTTAGAATCCCTTAAAACGTAGGTAAAAATAATCCCGGACTTAAAAATCAACTCTTCGGCATAACGGCTTTTAGGGTACTTCTTTAACAATAATAAGTATATATCTTTAGCTTTCTCAAAGTGCTTATTTTTCTCTAAGTTAAACCCGCGCATATAGATTAAGCCCTCATCAAAAGCATCAATACCTCCTAAGTCTTCTATTTTCTGAAAGATATTTTCAGCATAGCTTAAGTCATAAAATCCAGAGTCTTTATAAGAGAACGCTTTCGCTATCGCCTTTAATTCCTGCAGCACACTCTCCTTAGAGGCAGAATTATTGATCCTTCCTATATAAACATCATAAATATTCTCTGCTAATTCGATGTTTCCTTCCTGATAGAATTTAGCTGCGGAATCTCTAAGCGCTTCATCTTTTATATCTGAGTTTATAAGCGCCTGGGCATACAGTTTATATATTTCCCTGGATCTGGACTTTTCATCATAAGATAAAAGGGTATCCGCGGCCTCCTTAAGCAAAGATATATCATTGCCGGATTTTGAATATTCTGCGGCAGAAGCCATCAAATCTGAAAGTGCGCCCTCCGCAAAAGCATCCTGCTGGCCTTTATGAAATTTATACAAAAGAAGCTTGGTAGAAAGAACTTCCGGGCTTTCCTGAGAAAAAGATGCGGTTACCTTACCGGCTTCTTTTACAATCTCATCCCGGTAATCATTCCCTTTGGCAAAATACTCATCCCAGCTTTTAGACTCTTCAAGATGTTTTAATTGTTCATAGCGCGATATTGCTATGTTATAACTTAATAATGCGGCGCTCTTCCCTTCAGGGCAAAAACCTTTTAATAGACCCACTAATTCCGAGTATTTATTTTCCTTAAAGTACTCGTCCCGTGCCTTATCAAGACATGTATTAGCAGCCTCTTTCTTATAGTTGCTATCGCAAACGCACTCCCTAAGCTCTTCGCTATCAAAGGCAAATACTTTTTGGGGATATACAAAGACCGGAAACAAAATAATAAACAAGGTTAACTTTTTCATTTTTTATGCCTCTTATTGTTTAAATCAGGTTTTTTCCAGAATTCCCTTACGACATAATACGCCTTTCTCGGTATCCTTTTATTTAAGCCGTTTTCCATCTCCTTTGAAAGTTCTACTATGCCGAACCACTCCTCATTCATATTCTTATTCCCTTCAGCTTTTATATCAAAATAATAACTGCTATTAGACCAGTTTGAACCGGCATCATGCACGCTCCAGCTGTCCGGATTATGTTCATTGTGTTTCCACCATTCATCTGTCCATTCAAATATCGCCCCCCCAAGGCAATTACCCGCGCCTCTTTCATTGCCTGCTAAATTTCCATATATCTGGCGCCACTGCGACTCCAGGAAAAATGCCTGCATATTCTGGTCTTCTTTCTTTAGATAAGCATCATAAGCGTCCGCCCCGAATTCAGAGAGGAATATAGGCTTATCAAAAGTAAGGCGGAGCGAATTAAAAAGGTTGCCAAAAGTCTTCCCGCGGTAAATTATACAAGCGACTATATCTACATCCGGAGCGTATTCCTTGGCAAATTCTAAACCTACAAGCTCCCCGTTGCCTAATGCTACCGGATGATTCATGTCAATCTTCTTTATTTCTTGCGTTATCTCATTCACAAAAGAATAATAAATCTTAGCGCGCATCGCCTTCTGTTTCTGTGGGTCAGGCTCTTTATCAATCTCTTCGCTTCCCCAAGGATTAACATACCCTAAGCAGGAATAATTGTTCTCGTTTCCTAAAACCCACATCAATACTCCGGGCTCATCCTTATAAGCCCTGACCATCTCCAGGACCTCCTCTTTTATTTTCTTCTGAAACCTTTTGTCACCATAAAAAGGGCAAGGAAACTCCCAGAAACCAAGCCAGTTTCCTAATATAGTACGAATGCCGTGTTTCTCGTATAAATAGTTGATGACTCTTTTTATCTCATCCGGTTCGCCGTGCGCCTGATAGATCCTTATGGTATTAATACCCATCTTCTTCATAAGCTCGCCATCTGTCTCCCAGGGCTTATTAGGATCACCCCACCAGTTATATTCGTGGTTCTGGCCTACGGGGATAGGATTATAACATACTCCCTTTATAACATACTTCTTGCCTTCCACGATAAGCTGATAATGGTTATTTTTAAGCTTCTTTACATAAACCTTAGGATTTATCCTCGCCGTTGCGCCTAAATTAAAAATAATCAAAAGAAAAACAGGGACGGTTCTCAAAACAAAGCAAAAGTGTCCCCAAAAAGGGGACACTTTTAGAACGAGTTGAGAACCGTCCCTGATTTTTTTATTCGAATTTGATCTCATCCAGATAAAAAACAGCACCTTCAGGATTATTGTCTGCATTAGCTGCCCAGCAAAAACCGCTAATAATATAAGACATATCCTTACCTTTTAAGTCAATAGTATACTTAGTCCAGTCTTTATTTAAAATAACCGGCCCGATCACTGCTGAATCAGAATCGGAGAACTCACCCATAACCCCTCCGACTTTAAGCTCCTCAATACGCTCTCCGCCATTAGCTCCCTTAGCCCAAAATGTAAGACTGGTAGCCTTGGATAAATCGTATCCTGCATCAACAGTACCCCAGTTATGCGCCGGATTCTGCCAAAATATACCTGTCCAACCAGCACCCTGCGCTCTTTTAGCGCTATAAGTTATCTTAATGCAGCTATCGCCTAAATACGGGTCTTCTTTGGACGCTCCATCATACTTCAAATCGCCATAATCACCCATCCAACCTGAAGGAATAAAATGATTTTTCATAGAAGATCTGTCCGAGAAAACGTAGAAAGGCATAGACTCCTGCTTTTTACCTTCCGGTTTCATTGCCGCGTCTACCTCAAACTTAACATCATCAATATAGAAAGTTGCGCCATTAGGATTTAAATCCGCATTCGTCACCCAGGCAAAACCTCCGTTTATATAAGATAGATCTTTACCTGCGAGGTTGATTGTATACTGTTTCCAGGAATTAGTAAGCTCTATAGGCCCCATCTCAACAACCGCTGAATCTGGATAAGTACCCTTAAGCCCTCCAACTACAAACTTCTGTATTACCTCCCCACCCTTTGCCCCGCGCGCCCAAAAGGTAAGCTTAGTCATACCAGAAAGGTCAAAACCGCCTTTTTTGCTTCCCCAGTTATTTGGTGAGCTCTGCCAGTAAACGCCTGCCCATCCCTGACTCTGGGATTTTTTAGCGGTATAGATAAACTTCATACAGGTTGCCCCTGAACGAGGATTATCCGCTGAATGATCATCAAGATTTATATCCCCTGTATCACCCATCCAGCCTGCAGGAATATAGTGATTATCCTTGGCATTCTTATCCGTATAAAGCACGAATTCCTTAGGCTGGCTTTGGGCTAGGACTACAGCGGGTAAAACTAACCCTAAAACCAATAAAATTGTTAATATTTTCTTCATTGCCGCACCTTCCTTTCTTCTCTGTTAATTGCATTATCTATCTTTACTCCGTTATTTATATTTTTGTATTCGTTTATACGCCGCTCCTTTCTCCTCCAATATTATTATTCCCACATTTTTTGATAAGTATAATATGCCTTGCGCAAGTGCCTGTAAAGCGGGCTTTGCGTTCCGTCTCCTTGGCCGCATATACCCAACCATTCTTCGAGCATATATCCTCCCGGAAATGGCCCTGCCCAAAGCCCCTTAGTATCGTGTATTGCCGGCTCATATCCTTTCCACCACTCATCAAGCCATTCAAAGACTACTCCGCCTAAAGCATTACCTGCACCTTCGCCAAAAGCCATATTAGAAGCTATGTCCTCCCAGGAGCCCTTATGATAGGCTGCCTGATATTCTTCTGCTTCAAGAAGTGGTTTACCTTCAACATAAGCAGAGCATCCATATTCAGTAATAAAAGCCGGGATACCCGCCTCTTCTTTAACGCCCTTCCAGAAACGCCCAAACCCGTAATCCCCTCGGTAAGAGTTAGCCCCGAAAATATCTATATCCGGAGAGTTCTTGCCAAACTTATCCAGATAAAGAATGTCTCCGCTGCAAATAGCTACAGGGTGATCCGGATCAATAGACTTGATTACTTTAGCTACCTCATTGGCAAATTTAAAGAAGGCATCTGGTTCAGTATTAGCGTTACAGGCATAGCCATAGACATTCTCATTCCCTAAAACCCAGAATAAAATATACGGCTCATCCTTATGCTCATTAACCATCTTTTTAACCGACTCGATCATATTCTTTTTGTGCTCTTCATTATTGTAATCGGTTCCGGGATTCCACTGCGCGCCTGAACCTAAAGCATATTTACCTAAGAAATCACCCATAATCACGCGGATTCCGTATGTATTATATAAATCTCTTAAGACCTCTTTATTCAACTTCTCAGGATGATGGTAAAGCCTTATGGTATTAACTCCCATATCTTTCATTAATTTAAAATCCCCTATAGGCACATCAGGGTTAGCATCCACAAAGGCATCATAAGGCCCATCGGGCCTTTTGTTATTATTAAAATCATCCTCCATCCAACTTGTCACTGTCCCTTCATCCGGAGATTGCCCAACCTTAGTAGGAGCATAGGTAATTCCTTTTATGATATAAGGCTTACCCCCTACCATAAGCTGCCAGTCTCCGTTTTCATATTGCACCGTGTAAACCTTCCCTGCCCCTGACTGCCTCTTAATCTTAAGCAGTTTATCATCATCTTTAATGGCAGAACTTGCTCCCTTAATCTTAACAAGCTTACCCGGGCTTACTACCGCAATATCATCAGCGACATTATTATCATAACCATTCACTATCTTGATATCGGCACCCTCAAGTTTATACCCTAACTGCGGATTGTTCTTGAGGATAAAATTAATCTTGGAAATCGCTGCCTGGCCCACATACCAAGGGGTCTTAAAGTATGTCCATCCGTAGCTTCCGGGGAAGTTTACAACAATAGCATAATAGCACTTAAGCGCATGCTTTATTAAACCCGCCCTTTCTAAAATTAACGCTGTGTAGAATAATTTTACGCCCTGCGGCTCTGAGGCTGTGGCCCACTTAAAGAAAGCCGCCTCCAAATCCGGAGATTGTATAAAATCCCACAGGTCACCTTCAAGCCGTTTCTCTTTTAACGCTTTCTTAAAAGCAGGATCCCATCTTACCGAGGTAGAATTCGGGAATATGCCTTCACCTACTGCGGCGATTAATCCCTCCTGGTCGGTAATTACATACTTATAGTCTTTGGTACCGACGCTTTTAAATTCCCCATACCTTTCATAGTCAACAACGTCCTCTTTACCCTGGTCATAAAGAATAATCTTTGTAACCAGCTGGCTGACTTTTTTCTTCTTCTCAACTTCAATTGAGCCGGTCTCGATTTTCTTAATGGTCTGATCTGCCGCCATTTTTATTGACCAGAACCACCCTCGCTGGTCCCAGGCCTGGGCATAAGGATATTTATCAACGATCAACTGAAGAAGCTCTTTGGCTTCTTTAGACTTCTCCTGGCGCAGATAACTCTCTGCCTGGATAAAATAGGCAGTAGCCACATCATTTAAGGCGCTGACTTCATTTATTTCATCTTTACTTTTCGGGAATGACCTTAAACCAGCCTGATCTCTATCCGCTTTGTCCTTATAGGAATCAATTACCTGCTGCGTATATTTAAAAGTCGTATCAATATCGCGCCTGCCATGCGCTGCCCACGCCTTATCAATCAACTCGCCGGAGGATAACATAGGCGGCTCTTCGGCGCATAAGCCTGCGCCCGTTAACCGATAGCCGTTAGCGAAAACAAGCAAAGGCAGGGCAATTAAAAATATTCTTGTGGTATTTTTTAGACTGTTCATTATATTACCCCTAATCTCTTCTCTCTCCTCTACGCCTCTCTTCTTCTACCCGCTTCGCTTCTTCCCGCCTCTCGCCTCTACGCCTCTCTACCAGCTCACGAATGTCACATGCCTTAGCTTCTGAGATATCAAAAGTCGTGATAATAAGAATAGCGATCAAAGAAGTTACAATCGGAATACCTATATCATAAATTCTCAACCAAAGTAAAGTATCCGTGGTTTGGGCCAGCCCGATTTCTTGCCGGAAACCGGTTGCGTTTATAAGTAATCCTGAAATAACTGAGGCAAGCGCAATCCCCAGCTTAACCATCCACCAGTAGACTGCGCTGAACATACCTTCGCGACGGGTGGTGGTTTTAAGCTCATCAAGGTCGCAAACATCGGCAACCATGGAGCTCATCAGCGTAAAAAGAGAACCTAAGCCGAAGGCGATAAAAGGGGCGGCGATAAACAACAGGTAAGGATTGCCGGGATTATAACCTATCCATTTTAAAGCGTAACCAATAATTGAAAGGGGGATAGTGACAAAAAAAGTGTTTTTCTTCCCAAGCTTTCTGGAGAGCCATGTAGTTATAAAGATTGCCCCCATAGTACAAATGGCGCTGAATGTTCCGTAGAAACCGAGCAAAACTCCGCCTCTTGCATAAGCCTGGTCGAGGACAGGCGCATTCTGAAAAACATAAAAGAAAACAACGTAAATTGTAAAAGCTGACGCGCACATGAACCCGCCAAAGATCATTAAAGTGGCTAAGCAGAGCTTAAGAAACGGCTTGCACTTAAGAGTAATAAAAGCCCCGGAAAAAAAGCTTTTTGTCACATTCAAAGCGCCCCTGATATCAGGCTTTGGTAAATTGTGGAAGCGTTCCTTATTGAAGATAGCCGGCATAATACCAAAAACTATAATAATAGAGCCGATTATGAAAGCGAGAACACGCCCGCCATAAACGATATCCGGGAACCATAACTGATTATGCATAATAGCCCAACACCAGGGAGCGATAAGCCATGGCAATTGCCCGGCAATATTACTGGCGCCCTGTAACCTCGTCCTTTCATGATAATCCGGCGTCATTTCATATCCGAGCGCAATCCAAGGGATAGAAAAACAGGTAAATCCCAGAAAATAGAGGATTTGGAATGCCAGAAAGTACCAGAAATAAAACATTTCGCTATAGCCTTTATGCAACTGAAACATCAGAGCGAAACAAATCCCGCCGGTAATAGCACCTAAAAATATCATCGGCCTGCGCCTGCCCCAGCGGGTACGCAAGTTATCGGAAAAATAGCCGGTTATGGGGTCTGAGATAGCATCGACTATACGCGGGATAGCGCCCACCAAACCTACTAAAGCAGGATTCACGCCAAGCCCAAGATTCAAAACAATAACCATCTGCCCGATAAAAGCAGCCTGCGCAGTATTCGCAAATCCGCCTAGGCTGTAGATAAATTTTTGAAAAATGGAGATTTGGTCTTCGCGTGCTGTAACATGGTGTTTTGACTGGCCAGCTGATTGACCCATTAATAATCCATCCTTTCTATTAAGTTAGGGTCTGCCTAACAAAAATCAAAGCAGGCAGAGATGAGTGTTATATTATAACAAATATATTGTTCGTGTAAACAAGATTATTGCCACTTGCGCATATTAATTGCCTACTGCTCATCCAAACAGCGCTCCGGAAGTCACCCCCTTAACAATATACTTCTGCATCAACAGGTAAACGATGATTATAGGCAAGGCTGTTACGGTAAGCCCTGCCATTAAAAGCGGGTAATTAGTTAAAAACTCGCCCTGAAAAATCATTAACGCCCGCTGAAGGGGCATCAGGTTTTTGTTATCAAATATTACTAAAGCTAACACATATTCGTTCCAGACATTCAAGGCGTTAAGGACCACTACCACCGCAAGCACAGGCTTTGCAAGCGGCAAGGCTACATGCCGCCAAATCCCTATCTTAGAGCAGCCGTCAATGCGCGCGGCATCTTCAAGCTCTCTTGGCATCGTATCAAAAAAAGTTTTCAGCAAAAATATGCTCATGGAAAGCCCGACGTTAATCATACAAAGGATATAGCCTAAAGGCGTATCGCGCAGATGCAGTTTGTTCAATAGGACAAATAAGGCCACAAAGCTCCCGGGTATAGGGATCATCATTGCTGCTATAAAAACAGCAAAGATTATATTTCTTCCGGGAAACCGCAGGCGACTAAACGCATACGCAGCCATCGAAGCAATAATTACTATTGCTATTACCACGGCAACAGTGTAAAAAACGCTGTTTAATAAATAACGTCCGAAATCACTCTCGCTTAACGCAAAGTAATAATTCTCAAAGTGGAACTTCTTAGGGATAAGCGAGATATCGTTGAAAATGGTCTCCTGCGTCTTAAAACTCGAGGCGACCATCCACAATAACGGGTAAAGGCAGGTTACTGCGATGCTAAGAAGGAATAAATGAGTTAATAAATCCAGCGCGATTTTTTTTGTCTTATAATAAATTAAACTTTTCATCTCTGGCGGTACCTCTTGGATAATCTATACTGGATAAACGAAATTACCACTAAGATTACTCCGAAGCTTAATCCCTGCGCGCAGGCATAGCCAAAACGCGATGAGTCGCGCATAACAGAAAGTATCCTTAAGACCGGAACTGATGTATGCCCGGCAAATTCTCCTCCCACAAGCCCAAGGATTAATGCAAACGCCTGCATCGTTCCTAAGATTGTCAGTATCGCCACTAACACTATTATCGGAACCATTGAGGGAAAAGTAATTTTTTTAAAACAACCCCAGGCATTGGCGCCATCCACGCGCGCGGCTTCATAGAGCTCCCTGGGAATAGTCTGTAATCCGGCAAGAAAAATCAGGAACCCCCAGCCAAACCCTTTCCAGCTGTGCACTATAGCCACGGTAGTAAGGGCGATATCGGGATCGGTCAGCCAGTTATGCACTAATTGCGGCATACCGATACCGTAAAAAAAGCGGTTAATTATATTTGCGCCATCCACGTCATTGATAATAAAACGCCAAACCATGCCTACAACGATTTCAGAAAGTATGGGCGGGATAAAAAAGACTACGCGATAGAAATTTTTCATGCGGATCTGGCGGTCGCACGCTAAAGCCAAAAGAAATGCTAAAGCATTCTGAAAAGTAAGCGCAACAAGAGTAATATAACCGGCGTTACGCATCGCCTGCCACCAACTGCTGTCTTGAAAAAGTATCTCCTTGAAGTTTGCCAGGGCGACGAAAGTCTTAACCGGCAGAATCCCATCCCAGTCAAATAAGCTCAACTGAAAAACCCATATAAAAGGAATAATATAAAATACGGAAAAGATTAATAACGCCGGCAGCACTAAAATATAACTTTCCAAGCTAGATTTAATTCTCATGCTATTTGCGCTTTCTGGCTAGCTCCCTCTCTTTCATCCTTTGGGTTTCGACGGCCACCTGCTCCGGGGACTTCTTACCGATAATAATCGATTGAATGCCCTTGCCAAAAACCTCAATCACCGGGGCAGATTCCCTTACCCCCCAAATATTAGGATGCGTAGCACAATCCATGCTCTTAGCAAAACTCGCCAGGATCTCCGGGACCCTGCTAATGCTGTTTTTATTTGCCGGGAGATTGTTAGTCGCCTCGGCTAAATACGCCTGCTGGTCATCGTCGGTAAGCCAGCGTAAAAATTTTACTGCCTCCTCTTTCCTGGGAGAGCGGGCATTCACCATAAACGAAGACCCTGCCCCTCCCCGGATAACCATGGGATAATTATCGCTTGCCTTAGGCGGAAGAAAAACGGCATACTTTAATTCAGGGTTCATTCCTTTGTAAACATTGACACACCATGAGCCGTTAAATGCAAAAACCGCCTTCTCATTGGCAAAAATCTGCTCTGCGGTTTTATTAACCATGGTAACTATACCGCTGACTAAGAGCCCGGACTCCTGCATATCCTTAAAAAGGCTTAAAACTTTAATCCAATCCGGATCAGTATAAGGCACCTCTCCTTTTATGGTAGCAATTACCTTATCCGGGCCCATAATATTAAAGGCATAGTTGCCGGCGAGGCAATCAATCATCCATATCTCCCCCCATCCGGAAACTAATCCCTGTAAGCCTGTAGCTTTAATTTTATTTGCCATGCCTAGAAATTCCGTAAAATCTTTCGGCGGTTTATCCGGATTTAACCCCAACTTCTTGAATAAAGATTTATTGTAGAGCATCTGAATGGTCATTATGTCTATCGGGACGCCGTAAATACCCGGCTTAACACCATAGGTGTTCCCGTCGTTAAACCCGTTGACTGCTAAAGCCTTAGAGAAAAAGACATTCTCCCATTCCCCGGAATTTTCACCCATGTAGCTGGTAAGTTCAAGGACAAATCCGGCCTTGATAAATGAGGCAAAATCCCTCTTCTCGCCCAATATACCGAAGATATCAGGAAGGCTTGCTCCCTGCGCGGCAGCACGCACTTTCTGAGAATAGGCGTCAGAAGGCGCATAAAGTTCAAAATTTATTTTTATTCCGGTTTTAGCTTCGTATCTCTTGGCTAGCTCTTTAAGGGCAGGGTCGCGGTCAGTCATCCAATGCCAGACAGTAACCGTAGGCTTTCCTGTACCATGGCTTGGCATACATCCTGAAACTATCGAAAGCATAAAAAAAGTCCCAAAGACAAAGAAATGGAACTTAAGTTTTAGCATCTAACCTCCTTAGAATACTTTTAAAGGATTATAAGATGGCTTGGCCGTTCTTTACCTGTAGAGAATAAAAGTACAATATTAAAATGTAACATATTTTCATATCAGGGTCAAGTTTTTTGCCTGCTTTATTTTACGCCCTTAATATCCGGGATAAACCCATAAGGTCCGCGCGCTCAAGGTCTATGCCTAAACGGTATTCACCCTGCGCATCAGGCCTTGACCATGCTACGCTTCCTCTTGTATAAAGAGGCTCTCCCCTGTCCGGTATCCTCAACCATGCCTCCAGCGGCGTATTACGGGGTATCTCATTGTTCAACCATACCCCTATACCCTTAGCGCTTATATCGCTTGTCTGGCCGGCGACTTCTTGGCCGCTGTTTAAATCCAACAACTTGACTGGGAAACGGATATTAAACCTCTGGAATATTCTACGGTCATCCATATTCTTATCCCCCTCTTTCAGAGCATCTTTCCACCAGTTCCGGGATATCTCGTTTGGAACGCTCTGATAAACAAATTTATATATATTCTCTTTATCCGTATCAGTAAGTCTTGTAAATAAGAACCCGTAAATATTATGCCCGTCAGTATGCTTATGCCAGGCTATCCAGGCTTCGCACTCTATGGCAAAATTATCCGATAGCTTCAGGTTAAATTTTATATAAGTATCGACGTTAAGCCTTAAAGGCAAAACAACCTGGACACCTTTAAGATTAATATCTTTAACCAGGCAATCAATAAAAGCCACGGCACCAGCGAGCTTAATTTTCGCCGGCTTATTAATGCGCCATCTGGTTATCTTCCTGCGCTCGTTCATATTATAGGCCCTTCCACCACTGTTCCCTTAAATCTTTAAACGAATTATCTCTTATAAAAGCAGCTATTTTGTCCTTGTCAGCATTGTCAATCCTGTTAAAGGATAAGCCGTATGTATTTTTACCCTCGTACTCATCATGCCAGGCAACGTGCGCTCCGATATTAAATGACAGAGCGTCTGAAATAGCCAGGCTTATATTAGAGAAAACTTCCGGCAGGAGGTTTTTTAACATCGTAATTCTTACTCCGCTTAAGCTTATATCTTCGACATTGCAAGCAATCGGGGCAACGCGGTTTTCAATCATGCAAGCAGCTTCCTTGTCCACCTTCATTCTTGGATAAACTCTGCGTTCCTCCATCTTAAAACCCTTTCTCCGTGGCTTCCTTATTATACCATAAATAGGGGACGGTTCTTAAGGTTTTATCCCCATACCTACCAAAGAGTTACACAACCTCATAATTTGCGTTTCGTTTCCGGATAAAACAAACTCCCCTCCATTATCTCTATATTCAAATCTACTGGCAGAATTCTTTGCCTCCAGGAATACGCTCTTTAAACCAACTAATTCAAGAGAATTAAATTCCCTCCAGCCAAAAGCATACTTAAATAAATCATAAATCTTTCTTATATTAGGCCTAATACTATCATACGGATAAGAATAGGCTATATCGCCATTTACTAATTGACGGAAATTATCACCGTTAAGCACGTAATACGCAAACATCCGCGCTAAATAAGCTTTTAAATCTTCTAAACTTCTTGCTTCAATAAAATCAAAACCTGCCTGATGGGACTCTTCTAGTAGAAACTCTCCGCGTAACTTAATTCTGGCAAAAGAATCAAGCAGTAAGTTAAGTTTCTTTTCATCCTGCGACTCAATAAAGACTTTTCCTAAGCATCCAAATAGACCAAAAAGAAAATCGCACTCTTCCATATTTAAAATAGTGCGGGAACCGATGCTCAAAGTCCCGCCCTTGTACGAAAAGAGCTCATTAGCTCCGTAGTCTTCTGATAAATTAATCCTTTTAAACCCTGAGCCTACCATGCCAAGCAATATTTTAATTGGCATGAGGCTTAACGCCTCTGCTATTATATCAATATAATAGCGGCATCTGCCTGCTTCAACAGAAAGCTCAAATCTCTTTAGTATCTGGTTAAGCGCCTTACTTTTGTCATTACCTAAATTCACTCTACAAGCTAAATCCTTAGCGATTGTATACTCAGAATGAACTACCCTGTCCTGAATTAGCCTAGCTATGGCCTGTTGTTGCGCTTCTTCAGTATTAACCCCCTTTACGCTAAAATCTATATCTTCTGCTAAAACTAAAATAGGGCTGATTATACCTGGCATCGAAGCAAGCTTTCTACGATAATAGCTACTCAATTCTCCGGTTGAGTCCAGAATATCAAGGATACCGGAAGTAAATATACTATCAAAAGGAGGCTCAGCATCTCCAAGGTCTATATCAAAAATCCCCAACTCTTTGCCTATATACCCAAAACTAGAAAACTTAATCTCGCGTGGGTAAACTTTTCTCGGGTAAGCCTTGGCTCTTAAAAGAATAAAAAGCTCATCAATAATTTTCTTAACACCCCCTATCCCTTCTTGCTGCATAACTTCATAAAGCACTCCTTTATAATACTCCGGATCATAAAGAAAATTATCACTATTAACTAAACGCCTGGTAAAATGTTGAACTAATAACCATTTAATTTTGATATTGCCCTGTTTATCTATTATCGGATTAAACCCGTTTCTCTCTAGATCTAATACATCATCTCCAATCCTGCCTAATACTATATTTCTTGCGTCCTGATTGAGCTTTGAAAGGTTTAAATTTATACCATCAAGGTATTCAACTGTCCCCGTTAATCCATCTCCTAATCTAACCCGTAAATTCCTTAAACAAGACTCTAAGTAACCGAAATATTCTCTCCCTAAAAATGGTATTTTAATAACTAAGCCTGTCCCGGTTATATTAAAAACGCAGAAAGTAATACCTGCCCCTAAAAATGTAATGCTGCCACCCTTAACATCTTTTAATAATTCTAAAAACCTTAGGCGTATAAGCCTTTTCATCAAGTTTTTTATCTCAAGATGGCTCGTGCCCAAACGATGTAACTCCTCAGCATGCTCCTTAAGCTGCATAGTCTTATACCAGGAATAAATCTGTCTGCTTATCCGGCTTAATCCTTCTGGCGAATCACTATCTCCGCCGTTGTCGCGGGATTCATCCACATTATCTACGGTGGTATTCTTTTTAAAGGCAAATGGCTTTAATGAGAATCTAATTCCCCAGCTGCTTGCAGAAATCCAGGAACCGAAGATAACGCCTAAGGTTGCCAGCCAGGAAAACCCGGAAACAAAAGGCATCGGCATTTGTTTAAACCCGGATATATTTAATCCTCCAGATAATAAAGCAGAGATTACCGGACTACAAGCCGCTCCCGGCCTAATTTTAGAAAGGTCATAGCTTATCATCCGGTATAATTTCCAGTGGAAAAGCCAGTGAACCACATAGAAGAATGTCGAAGTTATGATTGCTACTAAAACAAAAGGATGCGCAAATATAAATTCTCCTTTAAACCTAAATAGCGAAAATCCGCTCCATGCCTGCCAAACTGCCAAAGGAATAAACAAGACGACAAAGATTGATCCGTAACGAAGAGCGGTAAGCAAGAGAGGGAGAAAATCTAAGACTTTTCGGCTTTCATCTTTATATAATAATTCACCTTGGGAGTTTTTTGCATAAATCTCTTGAAACATCTTACGTATATATACCGCCGGTATACCAGCTATAATATTCACTAGTACTACCAAGCTTAATAAAGGCAAGTTAATTATAAAGCCAGGGTTAACCTTCCATTCCCAAAAAATCATCCAAAACACGGACAATACACTGACTAAAATACCCGTAAGCTTCCTTGGCCAATCCTTATTTTCGCCTAAATGCGTAACCGACATATGTAATATAGGCACCATGCTTAATTGTGTAGCAACCAAAATAATTGCCGGGGTTATATCTTTTTGCGCTAAGGCAAGGTAAAAAATAACTGAAGTAATTAAAGTACTGAACACAAACATCCAGATATACCTCTTGTGCTTCGGGTTTAAAACTTTCCATAAGCTTAGCACTTCTTTGTATGCACCCATCGGACCTGAAGAAAGAAGTTTATAGCTGCCTAAAATAGGGATAAATATCAACGACCAGATAAATCCAAAAAAGAAAACCAAATAAGCAATTTGCAAATAATGGGTATGCGCAGAAGCAAATTTTAATACTGTTGCTCCAGCCGCATTACACGCAGAGCCAATAAATACCATCGCAACCAACTTATCCTGGAAAAAATCAGATATTTTCTTTAAACGGCTGTTTTTACCAAAAATGGAACCGGATTTAAACGCAGCAATTCTCCGGAATAGATCATAGTAGCTCATTGTACTAGCTACATGATGCTTACCATAAACTATTTTCCGGACATGCATATTATGTGAAAGCAACTGAGAGATAAAACTCATACTGAAACCGATTTTTGAATATCCGAGATCTCCTTGCACCTCTTTAAAATCTAAGATTATTCCAAGCGCCTTTGCCTTGCCAAGCAAATTCCTATAAAATAACGTATTTTCCGCTTTCTTATGAGTAACTACCAAATATGCCTCTTTAATTCCGTAACTTCGCAATTCTTCTAGGGCAACAATCATTAAAAATGAACCCCTACCCCTTACCCCATCTTCTTCTCTACAAATAAACTCTATCTGCGCAAGGCGACCCTCTTCCCAAAGAGTAATATATATAAAGGCTTTTATTCTAGCGTTCTTTACTAAGACAAGGACTCCTTTGGCTCGAACACTATTTATCCATTTACCTTTTGGTTGGAAATCCGCCAATTCGCTGGCTTGCATTTTCTCTCCCCAAGTTCTTTTAAATTCAATTCTCTCCAAGATGTGTCCAACCCTTACAGCTTCATCATCAGTAAGATTAATAAAACCTAAATGTACAACATCACCTAAACCATCCTCACTAGAAATAACGGCTTCTGAAGGTACATCCGAGATTATCCCGTCGATCTTTATCGTACTCTTGGATTCCGAACCGCCATTGTCGCGGTGGCCGCCTACGCTCACCACAGCCCCCAGCGCGCCTAAACATAATAACATCCCCGGGGTCGGAATTAATTCCGACCCCATTATTGATCCCATTAAAAACGTAACCACCCCAAACACAACCAAACCCACAGCAATCAAGAATCTAGAATTATTCAAAACAAACCCGTCGCGGCGAGAATCATCCGAAGCGTCCCCTTGAGGAGCGTCCCCTTGGGGAGCGTCCCCTTTTGCTTTTGAAATATCGCGCACGGGATTTATTGATGCGTCTCTAAGAAGCCCGGCCAAAGCTGTTAAAAGCCTATCCCGAGCAGCATAAAACTTTCCGACTTCTTCCTTAAAAACTGCGAGTTTACGATCCCCTTCCTCATCCAGTGAAAAGATCTTCCGGGAGAGTGCGGCAGGAGCCATTTGATAGGCGAAAGAAGGCTCTTCTTCTTTACTCATCGGATCAATATCGACAGGGGCGCTGCGGTATGCACCTTTGGCCATATCCTCCAGAATCGCCAAATCCGTTACCAGATATTTTGCTTTCTCGCGGACACCGCTCATATCCTCATCCCTGCCCTCCATAAGGCGGCGCACGGCAGATTCAATTACCAAAAGATCATTAAAAGCATCGTGGAATAGCGCTGCCAAGGAGTAATGAAGACCTCCGAGAGTCCTGACTGTCCTGTAATCTATCCTAACAATCCGTTCCTTAATCCGTAGGATTTCCTGATGTGCTTCCAGCGCTTCCGGCAAGAATTTTCTATCCCACTTATCTGCCTGAGCGCTTCCAGAGCTAATGCATGCTCCAACCAGCGCTATTGCTCCGAAAGGTATAAACGCCGGAATACCAAGAAAATACGGGGCGATAATAATCAGCACAAGCGCGCCCAGCGCCAATGCCGCCATTAAAACTTGCGCGGCAATTCGGGCTTGACTTTTCTCTCGGTATATTGTATATATTATTATAGAGGTGATTAAAATGAGGCTCAAAATTGTATTAGAAAAAGATGAAGACGGATATATTGCGGTAAGCGTGCCTTCTTTACCCGGATGCCACAGCCAAGGCAAAACTAAGGCAGAAGCTATAAAGAATATTAAAGAGGCAATCCTCCTGTACTTAGAACCAAACCCTAAAGATATACGCCCATCTTCTAACCATAAAGTCTTAAGCCTGGCAATATGAAGCCCCCGCTTCTTTCCGGCAACGAGGTAATCCGTGCTTTTATCCAAGCAGGATTTATGAAAATCGGGCAGCGCGGCAGCCACGTTAAACTTTTTCACCCCGCGAAACAAATCACCCTCATCATCCCTAACCATAGAGAGATTAACCGCTGGACGCTTAAAGGCATTATTAAAGACGCGGGCATATCGGTAGAGGAATTCATTAGTCTTCTTAAGTGAATACGCAATACCCTCCATCCACCCGATATAAATAAAGCCGGATTTGGATTTATTTTGCAAAAAATACGGCATTCTTAGCCCCTCGAAAATCCCCGGAACCACTATTGCCTTTACTTGCGCATATCAGCAATTTGCCTTTTAATACCGCGCCTATTTTTATATCCGAAAGCCCTAATTCAGACAAAACGCGCGTGTATTCAGCCTCGCTCCACTCATCCGGCCAAACTCCTATTGCCTCGCCTAAAATCAATAACTTACCTTGGGGCTTCAACACCCTTACTGCCTCTGAAAGCGCTTTATAACGCAAGGAATGCGGCATAAAATATAGGACAAAATCAAGGATTACCCTATCAAAGTCCGCCTCTGGGAAAGCAAGGTTCAATATATTCATTTGCCTATAATTTACAGGTAAGCCCTGCACCCGGAGGAAATCTTTCGCTGCCTCAATTATAGACGGGTGCGCCTCCACACCGACAACCTCTTTAGCCCCTGCCTTACAAGCCCAGCCATACGCAGAGTTCCCTAACCCGGCGCCCAGAACCAATACCTTTAAGCCCTTAATCTCTGCTTTAAAACGCGCTGCGCGGATATCCATCTCTTTGCAGAACGCAGAAAGTTTCTTTCCCTCCCTTAGCTTGGTATCGACTGCAGGAAGAAATTCTCTTAAATGATTAGCATACCCTTCAGCAGACCGGAAATAATCATTCTCTTTTTTATAATACCAACGGCCTATTTCATTGATAAAGCCGGCGGATATTTGCCATTTATATTTAACGAGCAATTTACGCATAAAGCTTTTCAGAGACTCGGCCCTAGGATCGCCGCGCCAATACCCCCAACGCTCGTGAATAAATTGCATGGTTGACTTTACCAAATCTTCCGTAGCAGAAAGCCCTCTCCAAGGAAGCACTCTGATATAGTCCGGTGTATCGCGAGAAGTCATTTGAATAGCCCCAAGCAGTAACGGCACGGCTAAACAAATTTGCAAAGGCCCCGCAGTTGCCGGATGTGCTAAGATACCCGAAACCGCCGCCTTAAGCGCCGGGAGCCAGACGGGCCCTTCGACTCCGCTCAGGGTAAACGCGGTGACAGCCGCGATTGCGCCCAGCAACGCCAGCGCCGAGATTATTCCCATTGCCCAAACGAGTGCGGGGATACAGAAGCTGGGCTTGGTATTAGCAGGAGAAGTCCTCTTCTTTACCATCGCGCTTCCGGCCTGCATCTGCACTAAAACCTCATCGACGAATGCGTCATTATCCGAAAGTAGGCCGGTTTTGTCTTTACCCTTAAAATAAAAAGGCTTGAAACCATGCCTGATCAGGATGAAATTCAGCAAAAACCATGCCACCCGGCGGTGGCCATCATAAGAAGCGATTGCGGTGAATTCACCGCGATCTGTTTCTTTGGAAAACTCCTTATATAAAGAGACTGCGTGGGCTGCGACCCAGGTGGGCGAAACATTCTGATACACATGGTTAACCTCAGAGAGAAAAGACTCAAAGTCCTCCACCCAATACGGAAGGACGACTTGGGTACGCCCCTCATCTTCCAGGACAAGGCGATATAGCGCCTTGATCTTATCCAGCGTTAAGTCGGAGATATCCTCCGCGCGGCCTCTTCCGATAATATCCTCATTAAAATATGCTACCGCTTTTTGCAGGCCCGATTTTTGAGAGAACAATCTCGCCGTTTCCAGCGCGCCTCCGGAGCTACGGCACGCCGGTGCGCCGCCGTTATCGCGGAAAATATTCGCGCTACTATAAGAAGATCCTAATGCTACAATCCTCTGCGCATTTGCTTCGTTGTTTTTACAATCGCTTTGCGGATGGGCAATGCTTGAAGTTTCATGAAGTATGGTGATAAGGAATTCTACTGCGAGGCTTGGATCTTTTAGAAGGGATTCATCAAAGGAAACGCTGAGCTTATTTTCACACATGTGGCGTCCAGCCCATATATAGGTAAAGGGCCCTGCGCGCGGAACGATTGTATCGCGCATTATCTTAAAGCTAATGTTCATACAACTACCTTCTTTTAAAGAGAGCCCGGATGCAATATCAAGTACGTGATAATAATACCTCTTCTCTGCATCGGTCATCGGCCTGCTTTTACCTAAATCTTCTTGTAATTGTTCGGCTGTAGGCGGATTTATTGGGTCCTTGGCGCGGTGGGGGTCAACTGGGACAAAAGGCAACGGCAGAAGCCTGGGAGAGTTTAATTTTATAACCCCTGAATCAATACCCTCATAGAGCCGGGTATAAAATGCCTCATTCGGCCTGAATAAGCTAGAAAGGCTCCTATATAATTCTAAGGCCCGCTGGAAATCTGTTATATTTTCAGTAGGAACACCCTGCTCAATAATAAGTACACCAAAGCTTATTTTGTCTTTATCAGGAGCTGGCAAAGACTTTGCTACTATAACCTCTCCCTGGTCAGTGACAGTAACGCCAACATCTAAAGAAAGCATATAATCTCTCAATCTACCTACGAGCGAAGGCGAATATCCTCTTTTTCTATCAGGCGCGCGTACTAAATCGGCGACCAAAGTATCCGGAAGGATAATTTTCTTTCCTGCTAAAGCCTTAACAAAACCCACCAGAGAAATTTCTCCTTCTTTCCCGGCTTCAGTAAGCAGACGCTCAACAGTAGTAATGACTCTATAGAGCATCTTTCCGTCTGTAGTTTTATAAACAAAGCGTTTCTGGTCCACATCATAGCGTCCGGCTGCACACAAAATATCATTCTCATCATATATCTCAAGTAAGTATAATTCCTCTTGCGAGCCCTCAAACGGTATGCAGGAGACTTTATAGCGCTGTTGTTTTGCATTAAAAAGCTCGTCTAAAACGTGCTTGAGGCTCTTTAACACTTCCTGTAACATCTGTCTTTCAGCCGGATCCTCAGCACACCTTCTTTCATGATGAGCTGCAAGCGGAAGCCTCCAGGGATCAGCCCTTTCCAAAACCGGTATCAAGGAACCGTTTATAAACTCTTTGTCCATCAATATTGAACGTGGCAAGTCAATAGTATAATGCTGCTCTCTTTTATAATCTTTATCCTCTCTTTTTGCTTGACGAAGCTTTGCCGTCTTGCCCTCTGTATTCTCCCAGAAAAATCCCTCAAAAATATTATTGTAGAAACTTAAGCCATCTTTCTCGTAACTTTGTTCTCTATAGTCACTCTCATACGTAGTTAAAGTAATGCTAAAGTTACCCTGCTCGTATGCTCCCAGGAAACTACGCGAATCGCCGGTAACTCTGCCAAATACAGCCCTCTTAAAAGGAGTAATACTCATAAATTGGTCGACGATATCAACTAAAGACAAGAATATTTTTCTTGCGCTTTCGGTCATAAATACAGCTCCGGATGTTTCTATAAAATAGGTTTTCTTCCCTCCCGAAGCATCAACATTCCTTTCCAGCAAAACCGAAGCCATCTCAGGCTCCATTGCCCAGATATCTTTTTTTCTCAATTCTTGGTAAGCGTTGCATTTTTGAAAACTTGGCCCGGGATTTTCTACAGATCCATTTTGTTTCACGGATTGGCCTGGAACCGAAACTATTATACTTAAAGCATCCCCTGTGCTACTTGAAGAAAACTCAACTCTCCCTCCAATTTTCCCATAAATGTGTCTGCATACTGCTAAATCATTTGCTCTCTTTTCTAACTCAAGGGCAGTGAGTTTTACCATCTGCCTGCTTGCCTTGAATATTGCTGCTATCTCTGCGTTATCGCGCACGATAAACTCAATCTTATGAATACCCAGCATTGATTCAAAAAATAGCTTTCCTGTTTCCGTGCTTTCAAAATTACTAGCATTCGAAGTCATAAGATTGTAGAATCTGTTTTCCGCAAAGAGACAATCTAAAATAGACTTGCGCGCGGCAGAAACAGAAACTTGCATAGTCTCTCTTAGTTTCTGCATTAGAAGCTTTAAATCTTCAGGGTTAATTCTAATTTGTGGGTCACTCGGGGCATAAGTAACTTCTACTAAATTTGAATGCATAAAATTCTGCTGTTCGAATACTCTCAAGGCGCAACTATTTAAATCGCTTTCTTCTTCTGCCTGAACTTCAGTATAGAATCCTTCTATCTGCCTTTTTAAGAGTACATACGATTTCATAACATATTCTGCAGAATGCTCACGGTTAAAATGTGAGCCTCTATTAAACATTGTTTTAAGCTCCCTTTCTATTAAGTCCTTAAATTCGGATGATCCCCATGCCTGCACAGTAAGTACGAAACGAACCATTCTATCCAGATAATCATCAGTATCATGAATTAAAGGATAGAATTCAGAATGAATCACTGCGGACAATGCGCTATCATCTGCGCTTTCTAGATACGCTCGCATCTTTTCTGTAATAGCGCGCCCTCTTTTAATAATATTTCCTAACTCGTTACGCACCTCAAGGCAGCTTACTCTAAACGGTGACGTACCGTATATATATCCGGTTGTGCTGCTACTATCGGGATAACCTAAAAGCTGTCCCATATTCCCGAATAAACGCCTCTCTTCAACCAGAAATCTATTTGCAGTTATCCTGGCCCTAGCATTTAAGACGTCTCGCTCTGAAGTTTCTTTTTCATTTACATGTTTTTCAACTCTTTGTAAGATTTCTGATGTTTTCTCGACTTCTATCAAAGCCTGCTCACTGTTATCGTGAAAATTATCGGCCTGCAGCGTGCAACCAAGTAGCGCGCAGAGGCTAAGCAGCCCCACTGGCCCAGCAGTTGCCGAATGCATTGTAATCCCTGCAACCGCTGCCTTTATCGCCGGGAACCAGAATGATATAAGCAGCGTGATTGCGCCAAACGCCAATACCGCCATTAAAACTTGCGCGGCAACTTTGCCTTGACTTTGCCTTATATTTATAATAGTATCTAATTTATGGATAGCGCTTCTAAACCGATTATCCTTAGCCAACACGCCAGAGAACAGCTTTCTTTCCGCGGAGCGGCGGAAGAAGAAATCATTGACGCTATTCAAAGCTCGAAATGGTCGCCTGCTGAGCTGGGCCGCCTGGAGTCCCACAAGGATTTTGCTTATAATAAAGATTGGAACGGCAAGCGTTACAAAACCAAACAGGTAAAGCCCATATTTACAGAGGAAAAGGGCAAAATTATCGTGATTACGGTTTACGTGTATTATTTTTAATAAGGAGGAAACATGAGGATTACCTACGACCCTAAAGTAGATGCGCTCTATATAAGATTTGAAGAGACGACGGTAACCACCAAACACCTCTCCGAAGGCATAGCCGCCGACTACGGCCCCGACGGAAGGCTCGCGGGAATTGAGATACTCGATGCGGTCAAGCGTTTTGGGGGCGATAAAGACACGCTTAAAAAGGTTACCCTTGAAGAGATCGGCCTTGCCGCCTGAAAACTTCCTTAAAACACCTTCCATCCACCCGATATAAATAAAGCCGGATTTTGCGCGATTTTGCCCCTCAACCCGATGGAGCCTGGCACCTTGGAGAGCGTCCCCCAGATACGCTCCGCCGTTGTCGCGGTGAAGACTAGCACAAAGACTATCCCCGCTTTTCGTGGACTGTCCCTGATTTAAATCTGCTAATACCCTGTCAAAATAAAACGGCTTTTCAAATACGGCGATAATCTTTTTATCTTTGAGCAAGCTCTCGCGCAAGACTTCCGCCTCTTCGCTGGTTACGATAAAGCGGCAAGCGGGATTCTTTGCCCTGACTTTTTCCTGGACTTCAGCCAATATTGCCTGCCTGCCGAGCTTGGCGTCGCTGATATGCGTATCGGTGATCATGATATCCGGGACCAGGTTGACGTCCAAATCCGGGTCCATGGAGCGCTCAAGGCCGTACATCGTGGACATAGTCGCAATTTTAAAACGCGCCTCACCCAGCTTTTCTCCGATAAACCGCTTCAAATCATCCGCCTCGCCGGAAGAATTATTCAATATAAAAATGTTCACAGGGGACACTCTTGGGCTTGCGTCTTTTGCGCTTCCAAGGGTGTCCCCTTCTGGGTGCGCTGCTTGCCCTGAGCTCTGTCGAAGGGCTTTCCACGCCTTCAGCTTCTCATCATACTCAGCCAGCTGCTGGTCGCGGAAACTTACTAACATATCTTTGATAATGAATACGCTGGGCAATTTCATGAACTTGGTTTCAGAAGAAGGATACTCACTTAAAACATCCCTAAGCTCATCCTTAATTCTTTTTTCATTATCATAACCTGATATAACAATAACTGTTTTTACCTTACCAAGGGCTTTCCCAAAATTCTGTTGATCTTTGAACTGTCCGGGCATCTTAGCATCAAAAAATACAACATCAAAACTGCCAGCTGATAACTCTTCGCATGAGTCCCCAAAGTCTCTGGTGAATGCAAAACTATATTCTTTATCAGTTAATTCATCCAACAAGAAATCTTTACAGGCTTCCCGCCATAGGGAATCATCATGAGCAATTAGAACTCTCAATTTCTCCGGCTTCTGCGGCGCTGGGGCAGCTGCTTCAGGGACAGTCCCCTTATCCACCGCTGGGATAGCCCGGGCGGGGACAGTCCCTTCCGCTTGCGCCTGCTTCCATGCCTTAAGCGCCTCGTCATACTCGCGCAGCTGCTGGTCGCGGAATCGTTTAACTGAAGCTTCTAATAAATCGACAGCTTCAAATGTCGCCAACTTTTTAATATAAAGGTGACTATCCAAAAGGTTATTACGTAAAGCGGGTGGCAAATCTTCTTTTCCGGCTGCGGTAAGACAAATGGAAAATTTAAATTTAAGGATTTCTTGTACAAACTTATCATCAAAACCCGGCATTTTGAGGTCATAAACTATGGCATCAAATTCATCCTGCTGCATGACCTCAAAGACCTCCTTGATTGACTGACAAGGCACGACAAAACATTCATCTCCCAATGCTTTTAATATATGGCTAACGGCTACTCTTCCTACATCCTGAAACATGTCATCAACCACAATAACCTTTAACAACTCCGGCTGCTGCGGCGCTGGGGCAGGCTCAACAGGGGACACTCTTGGGCTTGCATCTTTTGCGCTTCCAAGGGTGTCCCCTTCTTGCTGCGCAGCTTGCCCTGAGCTCTGTCGAAGGGCTTTCCATGCTTTCATCGCCGCATCATACTCGCGCAGCTGCTGGTCGCGGGCGGATTTAACTGCTTCTTTTAATTCCTTTATTGAACAGATGGCAATTAATTTACCTAAGTCTAATTCCACCGGGATAATTTTCCTTAAGCCTGCTTCACCGTCAAATTCGATAATTTCATTTTTTCTAAGCCCGGAAAATATTACAAGGTTGTCAAAAGAGCGCGTGACTGAATAAATATCCTCTTGTGAAATATCAAGGCGCGGCAAGGCATAATCTATGACACCGAGATGGAATTTCGCACCACGGCATTCACTTATCACCTCTCCCCAGCTTTTTACAACTACTATTTCGAATTGCTTATCAGCTCCAAAAACATCACCCATCTCTTCGCTTATAGCCTTAAAAACATCTTCATCATCATTAGCTATAATAACCCTCAGCTTCTCCGGCTTCTGCGGCGCGGCGGCTTGGGCTACAGGCTGGGATTCCTGCAATTGCTCTTGTTTTTGACTTGTGACTTTTGACTGGTGACTGGTGACTTGGCGCTGCGCCTGCTTCCACGCCCTCAAGCGCTCATCGTACTCGCGCAGCTGCTGGTCGCGGGCGGTTTTAAATATCCTTACTGCGGCATCTAATGTATCAGTAGTCATCGGCTTACCAAGCAGTTTATAATTAATACGCGAGATGACTTTTGGGCTTAGAAGCCCAGATAAACCAGTGACAGGATTTTCCCAAACCCCCGAACATATATACAGGATTGATATCTTTGATATCTTTTCGTAGAAAGCCTTCTTACTCTTGAACTTCAAAGCCTCTTTCTCATTAGACTCCATTTTCCTATCCACCATTACATCGAATACCACTAAATCAATATCAACAGTATCAAGAATAGCTACAGCTCCAGCATGATCAGCAACGAACATAATATCGTACTCATTATTAAGCTGATCTTTGAAATAAGGCTCAGCATATTTCTTGACGCTAGCATCGTCATCTAACCACAACACTCTCAATTTCTCCGGCTTCTGCGGCGCGGCAGCTTGGGCTGCAGGCTGGGATTCCTGCAATTGCTCTTGTTTTTGACTTGTGACTTGTGACTGGTGACTGGTGACTTGGCGCTGCGCCTGCTTCCACGCCTTCAGCTTCTCATCATACTCGCGCAGCTGCTGGTCGCGCCATTGTTTAATCTGCTGAGCGCACCTTTCTTCAAAATTTGATACGCCAAAAAGTAACTTCAGGCGCCCACTCACATCTGCTAAATTCCATAAGCCTGCAATGTACGTTGTGGTTTTACCAAGATCAGCGCCGCTGGCGAGCATAACATAAGAAACATTCTTGAGCTCCCGGATCAATAAATCACTGCACATTTCTCCATCTTTAGCGCATATCTGCCGGAAATATTCATTTAGGCTATCAACAAAACCACTACCCACATAATCATCTCCCATTGCCCAATCCCAGATTACGGCATTAGGCTTACCTGTTAGAAA